>NZ_JBQKDO010000021.1:0-23714 GCF_052121795.1 Collinsella sp. LCP19S3_B7 | reverse complement strand
CTCGAAGAGCCCGATCGCCGCCTTCCTGGCCACGATGTCGTGCTTCACCCTCAAGTCGACACGCATAAAAAGCCTCCCATTTCTCATGTCCAAGAAATGGGAGGCAGTTCAGTGCGCAGCGGGGGTTCTTTCATGTCCGAGGACGTCCGCGAAGGTTAGCCCTCAGATCCTGCGGTGGGAGACCTAGGCCTCGTTGTACACCGTCTTGAGCTTCAGCAGGTGAGCGTAGCGGTCCATAGCGGCCTGCTCGTTCTCCTTGAAGAGCTCCTCGGCGCGCTCGGGGAAGGAACGCGTCAGCGAAGCGTAACGGGCCTCGTTCATCAGGAACTCCTGATAGCCGCCCGCGGGCTCCTTGGAATCGAGCGAGAACTTCTTGCCGGCAGCAGCCTCGGGGTTGAAGCGGAAGAGGTTCCAGTAACCGCACTCGACAGCCTTCTTCATCTCGGCCTGGCAGTTCTGCATGCCGCCCTTCTTGATGGAGTGCATCTCGCAGGGGCTGTAGCCGATGATGAGGGACGGGCCGTCGTAGGCCTCGGCCTCGTGGATGGCCTTGAGAGTCTGAGCCGGGTTGGCGCCCATGGCGACCTGCGCCACGTAGACGTAACCATAGCTCATAGCGATCTCGGCCAGAGACTTCTTCTTGGTCACCTTGCCGGCAGCGGCGAACTGAGCAACCTGGCCCAGGTTCGAAGCCTTGGAGGCCTGACCGCCGGTGTTGGAGTAGACCTCGGTGTCGAAGACGAAGACGTTGACGTTGTGGCCAGAAGCCAGGACGTGGTCCAGACCACCGAAGCCGATGTCGTAGGCCCAACCGTCGCCACCGAAGATCCAGAAGGACTTCTTGGTGAGGTAAGCCTTGTCGGCGAGGATCGCCTTGGAAGCGTCGCAGCCGCACTTCTCGAGCTCGGCAACGTAGGCGGCAGCAGCAGTCTTGGAGGCCTCGACGTCGTTGACGGAGTCGATCCAAGCCTGACCGGCGGCCTTGAGCTCGTCGGACGGACCGTCAGCGGCGATGAGCTCCTGGGTGGCGGCGATCAGCTTATTCTGGACGGCCTCGTAACCGATGGCCATGCCCAGACCGTGCTCAGCATTGTCCTCGAACAGGGAGTTGTTCCACGCCGGGCCGTGACCGTCCTTGTCCTTGCAGTAAGGAGCGGTGGCAGCGGGGTTGCCCCAAATGGAGGAGCAGCCGGTGGCGTTGGAGATGAACATGCGGTCGCCGGCGACCTGGGTCACCAGACGTGCATAAGCGGTCTCGGCGCAGCCGGCGCAGGAGCCGGAGAACTCCAGGTAGGGCTGCTTAAACTGGCTGCCCTTGACGTTGGCCGCGATGAGCTCCTTCTTCTCGGAGACGTTCTTGACCATGTAGTCCCAAACGGGCTGCTGATCCATCTCCTGCTCGGCGGGAGCCATCTCGAGGGCGCCCTTGGGGCAGACCTTGACGCAGTTGGTGCAGCCCATGCAGTCGAGCGGGGACACGGCCATGGTGAACTTCATGCCCTTGGCCTTGGGACCCATGGCGTCGAGCGTACGGGTAGCCTCGGGCGCGGCGGCAGCCTCGTCCTCGGTCATCGCGAACGGACGGATGGTGGCATGCGGGCACACATAGGCGCACTGGTTGCACTGGATGCACTTGGTCTCGTCCCAGTGAGGAACGACCACGGCGACGCCGCGCTTCTCGTATGCGGAGGCGCCCAGCTCAAACTGACCGTCGGCACAATCGACAAAGGCAGAAACGGGCAGGCTGTCGCCATCCATGCGATCGATGGGCTCGAGCAGGTTCTTGACCTGCTGGGCGATAGCGGACTTGGTCTCCTCGGAAAGCTCGACAGGAGCGGCGTCCTCGGCGGTAGCCCAGTCGGCCGGAACCTCGAACTTACGGAAGGCGGTAGCGCCGGCATCGATGGCCTTGTGGTTGGCGTCGACGATGGCCTGGCCCTTCTTCATGTAGGACTTGGTAGCCGCGTCCTTCATGTACTGCAGGGCGTCCTCGGCGGGCAGGACCTTGGCCAGCGCGAAGAAGGCGGACTGGAGCACCGTGTTGGTGCGCTTGCCCATGCCAACCTTGGCGGCCAGGTCGATAGCGTCGATCAGGTAGACGTTGACGTTGTTGTTCGCGATGTAGCGCTTGGCCACGGCGGGCATGTGCTCGGCGAACTCCTCGTCGCTCCACTGGCAGTTGACCAGGAAGGTGCCGCCAGGCTTGACGTCGCGGACCATCTTGAAGCCCTTGACGATGTAGCTGGGGTTGTGGCAAGCGACAAAGTCGGCCTTGGTCACGTAGTACGGCGAGCGGATCGGGGAATCACCAAAGCGCAGGTGCGAGACGGTAACGCCGCCGGTCTTCTTGGAGTCGTACTGGAAGTAGGCCTGAACGTACTTGTCGGTGTGGTCGCCGATGATCTTAATCGAGTTCTTGTTGGCGCCGACGGTACCGTCGCCACCCAGACCCCAGAACTTGCACTCGATGGTGCCGGGAGCTGCGGTGTTGGGCGCATCCTCGGCCTCGGGCAGGCTCAGGTTGGTCACGTCATCGACAATGCCGATGGTGAACTCGCGCTTGGGCTCGTCCTTCTTGAGCTCCTCGAAGACGGCAAACGCGGACGCGGGAGGCGTGTCCTTGCTGCCCAGGCCGTAACGGCCGCCGACGACCTTGATACCCGTCTTGCCGGCCTCGTAGAGAGCGGAGACGACATCCTGGTAGAGCGGCTCGCCGATGGAACCCGGCTCCTTGGTGCGGTCCATGACGGCGATCTTCTGGACGGTCTCGGGGAGAACGTCCACGAAGTGCTTGATGGAGAACGGACGGAACAGGCGAACCTTGACCAGGCCGACCTTCTCACCGTGAGCGTTGAGGTAGTCGATGACTTCCTCGAGCACGTCGCAGAAGGAGCCCATGCACACGACGACGCGATCGGCATCGGGAGCGCCGTAGTAGTTGAACAGGCCGTAATCGGTGCCGAGCTTCTCGTTGATCTTCTTCATGTAGCCCTCGACGACGGCAGGGAGCTCGTCGTAGACCTTGTTGCAGGCCTCGCGGTTCTGGAAGAAGATGTCGCCGTTCTCATGGCTGCCGCGGGTGTGCGGGTGCTCAGGGTTGAGCGCGTGGTCGCGGAAAGCCTGGACGGCGTCCATGTCGCACATCTCGGCAAGATCCTTGTAGTCCCACATGGCGACCTTCTGGATCTCGTGGCTGGTGCGGAAGCCGTCGAAGAAGTTGAGGAACGGGGTCTTACCCTCGATGGCGGCAAGGTGAGCCACCGGCGAGAGGTCCATGACCTCCTGGACGTTGCCCTCGGCGAGCATGGCGAAACCGGTCTGGCGGCAGGCCATGACGTCGGAGTGATCGCCAAAGATGTTCAGGGCGTGGGAAGCGACGCAACGCGCGGAGACGTGGAAGACGCCCGGGAGCTGCTCGCCCGCGATCTTGTACATGTTCGGGATCATCAGGAGCAGGCCCTGAGAAGCCGTGTAGGTGGTGGTCAGAGCACCGGCGCCCAGCGAACCGTGAACGGTACCGGCTGCACCAGCCTCGGACTCCATCTCGACGACCTTGACCGGGGTGCCAAAGATGTTCTTGCGACCCTGGGCCGCCCACTGGTCGACATGGTCGGCCATCGGGCTGGACGGCGTAATGGGATAAATTCCCGCTACCTCGGTGTACGCATACGAAACATATGCGGCCGCCTCGTTGCCGTCCATAGACTTAAACTTACGCGCCATATACCCCTCTCCTCTCATATAGGTATACAGGCCCCGGCGATTACCGGGATGTTGGCGTGATGGGATTTTCGCTGTTGCTTCCAGTCATCTGACAGGCGGACTCAGCAGCAGGTACATGGCGTGGAGAGAAGGCATGCCGAGGCGAGGAGGGCTGCACGCGCTCCACAGGCCCAGCTACCCGTCTTGCACATGATCGAGCGCCGCAAAGGCCGCATGCCGGATGCTCCCGGGCACGCCCCGGTGATGGGAAGCGCCCGCAACGGAAATCCGCATGCGGGTTTATTGTACCCCGCCGTCAAGTGTAATTTCGACAAATATAGGCGGGCGGTAAAGGTTTACCCCGAGCGACCATCAAGGGCAAAAATAATCCTTCCGTCACCGAGGGACCAAATGGCAGTTGCGGTGAAATAGGGACTGTTTTTTGCCGGCCGTAGCCTTAAACAGTCCCTATTTCACCGCAACTTATTTAGGAGATGAGTCAGAGGGCGCCGAGGAGGATGGCGTAGGTTGTGGATTCTCCGAGCCTGAGCTCGTCACCGGGGTTGAGCTGAGCGGAGCGGCCGGGCTCGACCTGGGTGCAGACGTTCGTCGCGCCGTTTACCACCACGGTTCCGTTGGTGGACGACAGGTCCTCGACGTGCCAGACATTTTGGTCATCGCACCACACGTGGGCATGGCGAGCCGAAACGTCATCGCCCACATCGGTGATATCGCCCTCCCCCGTCGCCAGCGCGCCGATCTCGACGCCCTCCTCACTCGGCTGAATCCAGCGCGGGGCGCTCACCACGTAGCCGTTTTGCACGCGCAGCAGTCCCAACGGGTGCGCAGGCGCCTCGTGCTCGCCCGTGACCGTCGAGGTGCTCAGCGAGCGCGGCGTCGACGTGGCGCCGCCACAGGTCGCATGAGCGTAGTCGAGGGCATAGGTCACCGACGAGCGGACATCTGCCGAGCAGCCCACGGCGACAAACAGCACCAGGATGGCCTCGGCGCGCTCGGCGGGCATGAGCTCAGCCGCCTGCGACAGGCGCTCGAGCGCATTGCGATAGAGATTCGTGTCCTGATGGCATTCCTCGAGTGCCCGCACCATGGGCTCGCCAGCGGGGCCGCACACCATGTTGGTCACGGCCGTGGCGTCCATGGGATTGCGGCGGCGCAGGGCCAGCTGCGACATAATGCGCGCGGCCGAGGTGCCGTAATCGGCAAAATAACGTTCTTGCAGCGTGCCGACCGGCGCGCGCACGATAAAGCGCGAAACCCAAGATCGATCGGCAGCACGGCTCTGCGGACTACGGCCGTCGACGAGTGGGCGGCTCGAGAGCACCAGGCCGCACAGTTCGATATGGCTCAGGTGCGCTGCGCGCTTAAAGATGTCAAACATTGCCCCGCACGGGGTGAGCTCAGCTTGAGAAGCCATGGCTTAGCCCTCCTTGGTCGCAGAGATAGTGTCGGATACTTCGGCCGGCCCGCCAAAGGCGCGAGCAGCCGCGGCTCCGCCGGCAAGCGGCGTCGCCATGGAAATTTTCGCACGTCGCGCTGACACGACGGGAAGCTCAAAGGCAAACCCCATCGCCAGCAAAAACCACGTGAGCGCATAGGTTGCAATTAAGGCGGCAACGAAGCCGCTCGCTACGGCGCGCTGGGAAAACACGGTGCATGCAACCGCGATCAGCACCGGAACCTCGCAGGCAGAAAGCGCCAGTACGCCTTGCAGGAACCCCGTGCGACGATCGTGTGCCATGGCGCCGGCAGCGATGCCCACCATGCCCGGCGGTGCCAACGCCAGTGCGGCGATAATGGCCGGCAGCTTCCCGGACCACATAAGCGGTCCTACGACGAGCGTCACATGGGCGCCCGACGCCAACAGCGCAGCTGATACCACGACCACAGCCCAAAGCACGCCGCATACCGCCGTCGCACCAACCATCGCCGCACGCCGGGCCGTGTGCCCCGATACCTCCATCGGGCACGGCATGAGCGGCTCGGCGCGAAGCGAGCGGGCGACATTTTGCGCATAGTGGTCGCAAAATGCCGAGAGCGCCGCCTCCACCGCAGCCGGCTCGGGACGATCTTCCTGATGGCAGGACAGGCAGGCCATGACCACGTCGAACAACTGGGCATCGACAAACGCCAGCGCATCGCGCAGATCCTCGGAATTTGGATCGAGTCCGAGCTGCTGAGCCTGTTCGGCCGCGGCAAGTGCCACATCGGGCTCGCGTCGCAGCAGTTGCGTCAAGTCGCAGCCGGGCGCGTGGGCGCCAACGGGATAATCGGGCAGCGTATCCATCTTGAGGCGATAAGGGCTGGCGATATCGCACGTCTTTTTGCGCGAGCCCGAAGTACCCGACGCACCCGGCGCTACTTCGTACGGCGCGACACCGGCGATGAGCTCGTAGACCGTACTCGCCGCTGCATACACATCGATTGCCGGCGACATGCGAAGCATGCGCAGGTCGGGGATATCGTCGGTGAGCATCTCGGGCGGGGCGTAGGCCACCGTCGCGCGGCGCAACGTGGCATAGCGCTCGGTAAACGACGCCTTGCCGCCGGTGCCGGCCACCACAGAGGCGGGCTCGAGCGCCAGCGAAGAGCCAAAGTCGATCAAGCACAGGTCGAAGGTGCCTTCGGCAAGCTGTCGGTCGAGCGGCAGGCGCGCCGTGCGCACCATAATATTAGCGGGCGAGATATCGCGATGGACGAACCCCTCGCCTACCAAGCTCATGCGGCAGAGCAGATCGAACAGGTCGCGACCCAGGCGCGCCGCCACGAGCGGCGACAGACGCCCGGCCTCGTCCACGGCAAGGCGCGAGCGCAGGCGAGCGAGCGTCTCGCCCTCGACCCACTCCATGACAATCGCGGGCACGCCGTCAACCTCGCCCCATCCATACAGGCGGGGAAAGCCTCTAAGGCCCGAAAGGGCGCGATGGCATTCGTATTCCTCGCGAAACGCCGCCTTGAACTTGGTGACCAGCGCCTCGTGGGCGACATCGTCATCAAATTCGTCGCGCGTTGGCAAGATGAGCTGCTTGAGTGCCACGGCCTCGCCCTGCGCGTTGACGGCACGCGTCACACGGCCGATACCGCCGCGGCGCATGGTGGCGTCATCGGCAAACAGCATCGTAAAACGGCGCAGGTAGGCGGGAAGCTCGTCCGGGCCCAGCGCAATGGCGGGCTCAAACCCTCCAACGCGCGCCAGGCGCAGGCCCACCATAGGGTCACGGCTGAGCGACTGGGTTGCCACAGAAGCAAGGCTATTCGTCATAGGGCGATCGCCGCCACTTTGGTATTGAAGTTGTTGAGCGCGACGTCGTCATCGCCATAATGCCCCACCCATTGGCACAGATTGGTGTAGCAACCCCATAGGTTGGCGTATTGCTGATACCACTTTGACTTGGGAGAAAACGTTTGCCGGCCAAACTCGGCACGGATGACAAACATATCGTTGGTCAGGCTGTCGCACGGTCCGGTATCGCCCGTAGCGTTATAGGTCGAAACCACGCTGTTGGCGCGGGCGACATAGCCATCGAGCATGTTGTATTTGGTCACGAGCCAGCTGTGAATACTCTCCTCCTCGGCAGCCGAGAGACCACCCGAGCCCGTGTCGCCGCCGGCACCGCCGTCCGTCGAGCCATCACTCGAAGATCCACCGCCAGAGGCGGAGCCCGAACCGGAACCGCCGCCCGACGAATCGGAGCTGGAGCCAGACGAACCCGAACCGCCGGGCTGGCCTGTCTGTTGGGCGTCCTGCCCCTTCTGCTGCTCGGCCTTATTGACGACAGAAGCCACACTGTTGTTGGAAAGCTTCGTAATGACCTTGGTGTTGGTGAGCACGATGGTCTTGCCGTTTGCCAGCGTAACCTCGTTGTCCGATGTTTCTGGACTGTCCGCATCGTCGCCACCGAACACAACATGCGAGACCACGCTCGCCCACGCATATCCGGTTGTCGTTCCCAAGTCGCTTTTGGCCTTGCGCCCAATATGCAGCTCGCGCTCAGCATGCGCCTGTACCATGGACGGCACCGTCATGCCATAAGCCGAAACACCGGCTATGACCAGCACGAGCGAGCAAGACAGCAGCACGTACGCCCGAGGCGCCAGGCCCAGCCGGCGTCGAATGCGCACCGCGGCGCCATGCTTTGTCTGAGTACTAGCGGGCCGCATGCGTTCTCCTCCAACAAAAACACGCCGCTTAAAAGCGGCGCATTCTTTCATATCCACATTTGAGTGTATCAGCGAACTCAAAAGGTTGTGCAACGAATGGGCAAATACGAGGTGAGAGTGGACCCATCCACGCGATAAGCGGATGAAAAGCAGGTTTGTTGTACAACAAATGCATGAACGCGTGCCCAATTATGAGCGCCCCGTGCGGCAGGCCGACGGGACATGCCGCGGAGCTGACGCCGCCTAGATCGCACGACGGGCCTCGATAGCACGGCCGAGCGTAAGCTCGTCAGCATACTCCAGGTCGCCTCCCACGGGCAGGCCGCTCGCCAGACGCGACACCTCGACGCCCAGAGGCTTGATGGTGCGGGCAAGGTAGCTCGCCGTGGTCTCGCCCTCAATGTTGGGGTTGGTGGCGATAATGACCTCGTGGATGTCCTCGTGGCCCAAGCGCGCCAGCAACTCGCGGATGTGCAGCTGCTCGGGGCCGATCTTGTCCATGGGGCTGATCACGCCGCCCAGCACGTGGTAGAGGCCGTGGTAGCTGCCCGTGCGCTCAATCGCCTGGACATCGCGCGGCTCACCCACCACGCAGATGCGGGTGGTGTCGCGCATCGAGTCTTGGCAGATGGAGCACTCGTCAGCGGTGGCGTAATTAAAGCAGCGGCTGCAAAAATGCACTTCCTGCTTAACCTCTAGAATGGCCTCGGCCAGGCGGCGCGCCTCCTCGGCGTCGGCCTCGAGCAGGTAGTAGGCGATGCGCTGGGCCGATTTGGGGCCAATGCCCGGCAGACGGCCCAGCTCATCGAGCAGTTTTTGCAGACTATGGTTGGCACTCATATATGTGCGCGTCTTAGAACGGCATGCCCGGGATGTTGAGGCCGCCGGCGATGGCGCCCATCTGCTTGTTGGCGAGCTCGTTGACGCCGCGGACGGCCTCGTTGACGGCAGCCATAATCATGTCCTGCAGCATATCGACGTCCTCGGGATCGAGCGCATCGGGGTCGATGGTGAGGTTGACGAGCTCCATCTCGCCGTTAACGGTCACCTTGACCATGCCGCCGCCGGCAGAAGCGTCGACGGTCTGGGACTTGAGGTTCTCCTGCGCGGCGGCAAGCTGCTCCTGCATCTTGCGGGCCTGCTTCATCATCTGCTGCATGTTCATACCGGCCATGATGGCTCCTTTACGTGTGGTCGCGCGACAAGCTGCAAGGGCAGCCGGGCACGGCGGGACTTTCAAACTCAAAAATCGTACCACGGCGCGGGACAAACGAGCGGGGCGGTCGCGCTAACTCAGTCGATGTACATGTCCTCTAGCGTGACGCGCCGCCCAAGACTATGCAAGGTCGAATTATGCAAGGTCTCACAACTCGGCGTATATACCCGCCCGCATAGTTACTCCACCGGCTTGAAGATGGTGGACTGGCCAAAGACACTACGTATGAGGGCTTTGGCCTCGTCCTCGGTCTGCGGGATGCCCGGGGCTGCGCCCTGGTGACCGAAAGGACTGCCAGCACCGGGGTTGGACTCCCAAGGGGCAGCGAGGGCGTCGTCACTTGCAGGAGCGGACGTCGCAGCCGCGGGAGCTGCGGCCGAAGCGGCAGGGCTGGGCGCAGGCGCCGCGGCAGGCATGTCGAACGGAGCAAGATCTTCCCCGTTCGCATCGCCGGCGAAGCCGCCGACCATGGCGTCGTCGTAGGGTACCTGCTCGGATTCCCATGGCGCAGCCTGTACAGACGGCTGAATCTTGGGAGCAGACGCGCACTCGGACACTCGGGGCGCGGGCTCGGTCGGGAGCTTGCCCGTGGCAGGAGCACCGGCAGGGTTGTCGGAGCGCAGCCAGGGGGCCTTGGCCAGGTTGGATGACTTGGGTGCAGGCGCGGCAGCGGGCTTGGACGCGGGGATCGGAGCAGCCGGTTTGGGCACGGCGGGTTCAGTCACCGACGGGATCGGTGCCGCTACCGGTGCCGCTTTTGGCTGCGGCGCGCTGGCGCTCGAGGATGCAGGGGCCGCCGAGGACACGGGTTGCGGGTCCGCAGATGCCGCAGCCCGTACAGATGGAGAATGCTCCTCATGTTGAGGAGCCGGCCTGACACCCCCATCCAGGACATAGTCGACGGTGCGACGACCGAAGACCGCACTGACTGTCGGCAAAAACACCGCCTGTGTATCAGCACGCCCGAGCATCTTGATAGCAAATGCCGTAGGGAACGAGACCGTGAGCTTAGAACCATCGTCTGCCGTAGCGCGAGCGTTCAACAGGAGAGCCGCATAAGAAGGTTGTTGGGCCTTGACGCGCTCGACGACCTCGACCCATTTGCGCTGGAGCTCGCCGGCATCCTCGACCGCAGGGGTCTCGGCGGCGCCGGCGGCAGCAACCTGAGCGGCAGTGTTGGGCTGGGGCTTAGGCGCCGGAGCGGTGATAGGCGCGGGGGCCGCAACGGGCTGGGGCATCGGAGCCGGGGCAGGCTGAGGCGCAGGCGCAGCGGGCTTGGGGGCCGGCGCGGGCTGGGCCGCCGGAGCGGCAGCGCCGCGGTCCCAGGGCATGCCGCCCTGGTGCGCAGACGCAGCGGCGGGAGCGGCAGATGCCGTCGGAGCGGCAGCTCGGGCACCCGAGATCAGCGTCGGTTGTTGTGTCGCCACAGGTGCAGCCGCGACAGCCGCGGGCGCAGCACCAGCAGCAGCCACGCTCGCCGGCACCGCGGCGTTGGCGACCATGGCCTCCAAGCGTGCCACGCGCTCGGCCAGGGCCTCAATGGTCAGATCGGCCTCGGGACGTGCCAGGCGCGTGCAGGCGATCTCGAGCACCAGGCGCACGTCGCTCGCACCCCTCATCTCCAACGCGGCATCGTCGAGCACTGTCAGCACGCGGGCCAGACGGTCGGCCGGATGCCCGCCAAAGGCAGCGGCCTCGGCAGCAAGCGCCTCAGCCTGCTCGGCCCCGCCCTCAAACAGCTCGCCACGGGTACCGGCAACGCAGGCCACATACACGTCGCGCACGTGCGCCACCAGGTCGCGCGTCAGCTCAAGCAAGTCATTGCCCTCCTCGACCTGTGCGCGAATGAGCCCATAGAGTTCAGCAATATCACGCTCGGCGATGGCGCGGGCAAACTCGCCCAGGATCTGGTCCGAAACCTCGCCCAAAAGCGAGCGGGCATCGTCCGCATGCACGGCGCCGTTGCCAAAAACGCTCAGCTGCTCCAGCGTGGAAAGCGCGTCGCGCATGCCGCCCTTGGCATGGCGCGCCACGATGGCCAGCGCCTCGTCGTCGTAATCGAAGCCCTCCTGCTCGCACACGTAGGACAGGCGATGCTCGATATCCTCGTTGCCGATGCGGTGGAAATCGAAGCGCTGGCAGCGCGAGAGGATGGTCTCCAGAATCTTTTGCGGATCGGTGGTGCACAACACAAAGATCACGTGCGCCGGCGGCTCCTCGAGCGTCTTGAGCAGCGCGTTAAACGCCGCCGTCGTGAGCATATGGACCTCGTCGATGATATAGATCTTGTACTTGCCACGCACCGGGGCAAAGTTAACGGAGTTGATGATCTCCTCGCGCACATTGTCCACGCCCGTACGGCTTGCGGCATCGAGCTCGTAGACATCGGGGTGGTTGCCCTCGGCGATGAGCTCGCACTCTTCGCAAGTGCCGTCGGGCATGCAGCCGCTTGCGCCCTCGGCGCGCGCCGCCTCGGCATTGCGGCATAGCAGCGCCTTGGCCAGAATGCGCGCCATGGTGGTCTTGCCCGTGCCGCGCGGTCCGCAGAACAGGTACGCGTGGGACAGGCGTCCCTCGGTGATGGCGTGCTCGAGCGTCGAGACGATATGCTGCTGGCCCACCACGGAGTCGAAGGTGAGCGGGCGATACTTTCGGTACAACGATTCCATGGGTGCTCCCCGGGTATACTGAGTTTTGTTGCCGCGACGGCCATGCGGTCGCACGGCATACTGCACTCATAATAACCCGTACGGCGAGCCCGCCGCGATAGGAGTCCAAAGAGCATGGCAGACGCAGAGAGCAACCTCGTTCCCTCCGAAGCAGCCGACCAGGTCGAGGTCGCGCTCGAGAAACAGGCAGCAGCCGACGACGGCATCCTGTACCTCAACGAGTATCAGTACGAAAACGACCTCGTCACCGACTTCGCCCGCTTGGTCGCCTCGCCCAGGCGTCGCGGCTCGCTGTATGTCGCCGCGGCAATTGCCGCGCTGCTCGGCATCGGCATGTTGGTGGCCGGCGGCAACTGGATCAAGTTTGGCGTCGTCCTGATCGTGTTCGGCGCCTTTTTGGCCTGGTGGAGCAAAAACCTGCACCACACGCTCGCCCGCGACTTTATCGACGCCGTCGAGGCCGACAAGTCCATGGGTGGCCGCTATCGCCGCGTCGCCGCCAACGAGGACGGCTTGATGGTATGGGGCAAGAGCGGCAAGTCGCAGTTCTTCCCGTTTGAGAAGCTCGACCACGTACTCGACGGCGAGCGCATCTTTGTTGCCATGTTCGCAGACCAGGGCGTGACGATCCCCAAGGACACCTTTGTTCGCGGCGACGCCGAGCAGTTTGGCTCCTTCCTTAAGGCGCGCATCAACAAAAAGCTCCGCATCGAGACCAAGAAGAAGAAAATGAAGGCCGAGAAGGCTGCAGCCGAGGCCAAGCAGGGAGACAAGGCAGACAAGCCCCAGGACAACAAGGGCAAGCAGTGCAAGCAGAAGAAGGGCAAGAAGAAGCGCTAAGGCCAAGTCAGACAGGCAGCCTCGCATCCCGCTATCCTCCCCATGCACCAGAGCGTGCTACACTAGCAGCATCTATGCCACCGCGAATGGCTCGGCCCCGCGCCCGCCGCTCGCAAACGAACTTTAAACGCACGAGGGTTGGCCATGCCGCTTTTCTCGCAACATACCGCCCGGTTCTCGCCGGACGTCCCTTTGGAGGGCACCAGCTCTCGCGAGCTGCTCAAGCGGTACCAGCCGCTCGAGACGCTTGCGACCGGCGGTTTTGGCTCCATCGAGATTTGCCGCGACACGCACCTGCGTCGTCGCGTGGCCATTAAGCGCATCCCTCTTATCAACGGCTCCGGCATGCCCGCCAGCGACATCATGGATGTACTGCGCGAGGCGCATACCGCCGCCATGCTTCAACATCCCAATATCGTGCAGGTTATCGACTTTACGCATGACACCGCCTATGCCTACCTGGTCATGGAGTATGTCGACGGCATGTCGCTGGCCGAGTTTTTGCATCGCGTGGACGGCCACTCGCTCACCTTTGACGAGGCAGCGACCATTGCCGACGCGTTGGGTCAGGCGCTCACCTTTGCCCATGCAAACGGCGTGCTTCATCTGGACATAAAGCCCGCCAATGTGCTCATTGACCACTCGGGCAATGTAAAGCTCACCGACTTTGGCATGGCGCGGCTGTCATCTGCCGGCGGCTTTGGCGGATCGCGCGGCGGCACCATCGGCTACATGCCGCCCGAACAACTCGATATCGAGACCGGCACGGTCGACGAGCGCGCCGATGTCTTTGCCCTTGCCTGCGTGATCTACGAGGGCCTGTGCGGCAGCGCCCCCTTTATGGCGGCAACGCCTGCCGACTCGCTCGACCGCATCATCGGCGGCGCCACCTACCCCAGCGAGCTGATCCCGCACTTTCCCCCGGGAGCCGAGGCAGCGCTCATGAGCGCCCTCTCCCCTATGCCGCAAGACCGCCCCGATAGCATCGAGGCATTCTGCGACCAACTCCTTGCCGGCTTGGGGAGCGTGCGCGAAGGCCGTCGCAGCTTGGAGCAGATGGTAAGCGAGCTTTCGGACGACGAGCACGCGGCAGACGATATGGAGTCGCTACCTTACGAGGATAACGCCATCGAAGTCGACCCCGCGCTTGGTTGGGCGGGCACGCGCTGGAGCTGCGCGCGCGATTACACCATGCGCGGTCTCTCGGCGCTAACGTGTGCAACCTTCAGCTTTTTGCTTATGCAGACAGCGGGCGTCGCGGCGCTTCCCGGGCTGGTCGCCGCGGCCATCGCTATTGGCGCGGCGGCAGGCTTGGCACCGCAGATCGGCTCGGCTATCTCGGCCGTGGGCTTTTTGGTGCTCATGGCCAACGCCACCATGCAGGCGCAGGGCATCCTGTCGATGCTGCCGGTCGCGGTCATTTTTGCCGCCGCCATGTCCGGATGGTGGATTGCCTGGGGACGCACCGAAGCGGCCGCGAGCGCGGCACTCACCTGCGCGCTTGCGCTAGGTTGTCTAACCGGCGACGCCATCCTTGCCGCCGGGGCCGCCGCGGGCTTCGCGGCGTTTTGGCTCGGCCCGGCAAGCGCCGCTGCCGCCACGGGTATAGGCGCGCTTTTTGCCCGCCTGGCCGCAGCTGCCCTCCCTACGGGAGGCGTGCTGGGGCTTGGCAATGTCGCCGCAGCGCTGGGCGACGCGTTCCTCTGGGCCGCCTTCGCACTGATCGCAGCAGCAGCCGCGGCAACGTCGCTGCTGCTCAATACCCATGCCAAGCGCGCCGAGCAGGGGTCAAACCTCGCCGCCATCGTCGCAATTGCCGTCGCCGGTATCGGCTCGGCCGTATCGTTTTGTCTTGCACACCATATGGAAATTGCCAGCCTTGCGGGCACGGTCGTCGCCAAGGCGGCGGTTGCGGGAATCCTATCCTCTATAATCGTTGGGATATGCCTGTATTTGCTCGGATACCAAAGAACCTATACGGAGAGTGATCTTTCGTGAACTTCCTGAACATCTTCGAGGACCACGTGGCCGGCATCTTCGGTGCCACCCGTGCCCCGTTCTCCTTTAAGAAGCTTGCCAAGCAGGCTGCTCGCGACATGGAGGATCAAACTCTGGTGATCAACGGCGTCAACACCGCGCCGGCGCTCTATACCATCCTGATCGCCACCGATGACGATCCCATGCTTGCCCCGTTCTATCCCGAGCTTTCGCGCGAGGTGCGCGAGTTTGTGAAGGCGCAGGCCGAAAAACGCCGCTACGTCTTTGTCGGCGAGCCCCTTGTTCGCTTTATGATCGACCCTCAGCTGCGCGCCGGCAAGTTCTCGGTCTTTGCCGAGAACGTCGACGCTCCCACGCTCGGCCGTCTGTACGAGGAAGAGCGCGCCTATCAAAATGGCCTGGGACAGAACAGCTCGGCCACAAGCCGTGCCGCAAGCGCCCCCCGCGCCGGTCAGCAGCAGTTTGCATCGCCGCAGCAACACCCGGCCGCCATGCCCCAGCAGCAGCCGATACCCCGCGCTGCCACTCCCGACCCGCTCGCTGTGGCCGACCCCTTTGCACCCAATGTCCCCGATCCCGCAGCCCCCATCCCTGTGCCGCAAACCGTCTCGCGCGACGCACTTGCCGGTATGGGCGGAGCGGCTGCCACTGGCGCCGCCGTGGGCCTTGGCGCTGCGACCAGCATCGCCTCCAACATGGCAAGCCCCCGCGCCCCGCAGCGTCCGCTCGCCCAACTCGTCGACGTCGTGAGCGGCGAGAGCCACAACATCACCTCCGCGCAGGTGACCATCGGTCGTGAGCGCTCGGTATCCGACATCGCCCTGCGCGACCCCAACGTGTCGCGCCGTCATGCCCAGCTCACCTTTACCGGCTCTGACTGGTCGATCGAGGACCTCAACTCCACCAACGGCACGCTCGTCAACAACCGCCGCATCACGCGCTGCCCGCTGCGCAACGGCGATCTGCTAACGTTTGGCCTGAGCACCTTTGAATTTAGGGGTTAATCGCTTATGAACATCGATATCGTCCTTTTTGCAGGCCGCATCGTACTGGTCGTCCTGCTTTATATCTTCTTGTTCGCCGTCATGAAGACCGGCGTGGGGCTCGTGCGCGGCCAGCGCCGCGACTCTGCCATCTGGACGATCGATGTGGACAAGGGCCCGCGCGGCATCCGCGGTATTCACGTGGATATGCTTGGCCCCGTCATCGTCGGTCGTTCGCCGTCATCTGACATCTGCATCAACGAGCCGTTTGTCTCTGCCTCGCATGCGCGTTTTTCGCTGCAGGGCCCGGCACTTATTATCGAGGACCTCAACTCGCTCAACGGCACCCTTGTTAACGGCCGCCAGCTGGTGGAGCCCGCAACGCTGCGCGAGGGCGACGAAGTCCAGATTGGCGACGTGGTCATGAAGGTGAACCGTCGATGATCGACGAGGAGAACAAGTCCGCAACCATGTCCGAGGCGCTGGCTGCCCCCGCGGCCGTGCCGGCCCATGCCGCCCCGGCGGGCCCTGCGCCCGTTGAGCCCGAGGACACCGTGTTCTCCCTGCCTCTTTCGCATGTAACGCAAGATCATCCAATGCCCATCGATGGCCAGGATGAAGATAATTCCACCGATGCCCCCATCGGCGCACACGCCGTTGCCGATCAACCTTCGGCACCGGAAACTACACCTGCGCCGGCCCACTTTGCCGAGTCTGTCGCCGCGGCAATCGATGAGAGCGCCGCGGTGTTTTTGGCCCCCGAGCCCACGGCACCGGTGTTTCCCGTAGTTCCAGCACCCACCGCAGCGCCCGAGCCCGCATCTACACCGGCACCCGCGGCGGCATCCTCCCCCGCGGCCGCATCGGCGCCCGAGGCCGTGCAGCCTACGGCCGAAGAGATGCCCGTCACAGCGACGGAGGACGCCTCTCAGCCCCACAGCACGCCCGCGCCCGCACACTTCGCGGCACCCGAGCCCGCAGCCGTCGCCCCGCAAGACGAAGAGCCTGCCGACCACACAACCGAAGTGCCCGCCACGTCTAAAGTCGACGACCCGAGCAACGAGGCCAACGCCGTCTCGCCCGGCGACACGGCCGAGATTGATGTCGCCGCCGTGGAGGCCAAGCTCAAGGACCCTGGTTCGACCATGAGTTTTGAGCCGCTGACCGACGAGCGCATCGAGACCGATTCGACCTACGATGCCGGCACCACCACGCAACTCATGTGGGGCGCCCGCTCCGATGTTGGCTGCGTGCGTCCGCACAACGAGGACTCCTACCTGGTACAGTCGCCGCTCTTTTGCGTGTGCGACGGCATGGGTGGTCACGCCGCCGGCGAGGTAGCCTCCTCCATCGCGGTCGAGACCATCGCCAAGACGGCGCCACAGGCTGCCGACGCCGCGCGCCTAGCCGCAGCCGTCGAAGCTGCCAACGCCGCCGTCATCGAGGCCGCACTCAACGGCCTGGGCAAGCCCGGCATGGGCTGCACGGCAACCTGCGCCTATATCGAAAACGACATGCTCGCCATCGCCCACGTGGGCGACTCGCGCGCCTATCTGCTCCACGAGGGCACGCTCATCCGCGTGACCCGCGACCACTCCTATGTGGAGGAGCTCGTGGACGCTGGCGAAATTACGGCCGACGAGGCGCGCGTCCATCCCAACCGCTCGGTTATCACGCGTGCGCTGGGTTCGGACCCCGCCATGTATGCCGACCACTTTACCCTGCACATCGAAGAGGGCGACCGCCTGATCCTGTGCTCGGACGGCCTTTCGAGCATGATTCCCGATAGCGAAATCGAAAACATCGCCACGCAATCGTCTACGGCGCAGATTTGCGTCGACAACCTGGTGGACGCCGCGCTCGCTGCCGGCGGCCACGACAACGTGACGGTAGTCGTTGTGGACCTGGTCGACGACGGCGTCATGCGCGAGGCGAAGCGTGTTCGCCGCCGCAACGTCACCATTGCCGCCATCCTGGGCATCGCTTTTGTGCTGGCGGCAACCATCTGGGCCTACGCGGGCGTCACCGGCTCGTATTACCTGGGCACCTACAAGGACACCGTCGCGGTCTACCGGGGCATTCCCGGCAAGCCGCTCGGCCTTAAGCTGCACTGGCTCGAGAGCACGACCGCCATCAAGCTATCCGACCTACCCGAAGACACGCAGAATCGCCTGAAAGCAGGCATTCCGCAAACGAGTGTCGACGACGCGCAGGACACTATCTCCAAGTACCGTCATCAAATCGATGAGGAACAGACCCGCCAGGTGATCGACGCGCAAACGATTCGCGACAACACCGACCAGGAATCGACTTCCAAATCGAATTCCGAAAAAACCGCCGAACAGTCCGCCGAGGCCGAAGCCTCCGATAAGAATTAGAAAGGGAGTGCCGCTTATGAGTCGCCGCAACACCGAAATGCTCTTGCTCATCGCCTCGGCGTTCCCCGTCATCCTGCTGTATGCGATGTACGTGCTCACCGCAGGCGCTTCCATCTCGTTTGAAACGCTCGCCGTGCCGATCGGTCTTTTTGCCGCCTTCGCCGCGGCGCATATCGCCGTGCGCATCCTGGCGCCCGGTGCCGATCCGGCCATCCTTCCCATCGTCTTTGTGCTTTCGGGCATCGGCATCACGTTCGTAACGCGTCTGGCACCCGCCCTCGCCATCTCGCAGCTCGTCATTCTGTTTGTCTCGGTGGCACTGATGGTGGGCACGCTCGCGATGATCAAGAATCTCGATGTGGTCATGCGCTACAAGTACACCTTTGGCATCATCGGCATCATCTTGCTGATGCTGCCCATCTTTATCGGCACCACCATCTCGGGCTCCAAGCTGTGGATTCGCATCGCCGGCTTCACCATCCAGCCCGGAGAGTTCGCCAAGATTTTTATCGTATTGTTCTTGGCCGGATACCTAGCCGAAAACCGCGAGCTACTCTCCATCTCCAATCGCAAGATCTTGGGCCTCAAGGTCCCGCGCCTGCGCCTGCTGCTACCGCTGTTCGCTGTGTGGGGTGTATGCCTTCTGGTCGTTGTCTTCGAGCGCGACTTGGGCTCCGCCGTGCTGTTCTACACCATCTTCTTGCTGATGCTCTACGTCGCCACGGGACGTTTCTCGTATGTCGTCATCGGCCTTGCGCTTTTGGCAGTGGGTGCCGTGGGCGCCTACAAGTTCCTGTCGCATGTCCAGGTACGTTTCCAGATTTGGGCCGACCCCTTTAAGGATGCCCAGGGCCAGGGCTACCAGATTGTGCAATCCCTTTTCTCGTTGGCTGACGGCGGTCTTATCGGCGTTGGCATCGGTAATGGCATGGCCAATAACATCCCCGTCGTCGAGTCCGACTTCATTTTCTCGGCCATCGGCGAGGAAATGGGCCTTTTGGGCGGCGGCGCCGTACTCGTCCTGTTTATGCTCTTTGCCGTGCGAGGCCTGACCACGGCCGCCCGCGCTAAGTCCGACCTTGCCGCATTTAGCGCCACGGGCCTCACGGCCGCCATTAGCTTCCAGGCCTTCTTGATCGTTGGCGGCGTTACCCGCCTGATTCCGCTGACCGGCGTCACCCTGCCCTTTATGAGCCAGGGCGGCTCCTCGCTGCTGGCGAGCTTTATCATTGTCGCGCTTTTGCTGCGCGCCGGTGACGAGGCAACCGGTCGCGAAGCCGAGCTCACCGGTACCGGCACCATGGCCGCCATCACTGACGACCAGGTCGCTTCTGCCGCGGCGCATGCCGGCACGCGCTTCGCTTCTTCGTCTTCCTACGGCCGTGGCAGCCACTCCACCGGCTCGCGCATGCGTCGTCGCCTGCTCGATACGCCCGAATCTGGCGTGCTCGGCCGCGTGGCGCTCGCTAACCGCCTAACCCGCGCGGTGTTTGCCTTTACGGCCCTGTTCGCCATCCTCATCGGCAACCTCACCTATGTCCAGGTCATCAAGGCCAAGGATTACCAGGATATGCCGACCAACAATCACACCATCGCCCGTTCCAAGTACATCCAGCGCGGCTCCATCATCACGTCCGACGGCGTGACGCTGGCCGAATCGCTGCAACAGGAGGACGGCACCTACGTACGCTCCTACCCTAACGGCAACCTGGCCGCCCATGTGGTTGGCTATGTGAGCCAGCAGTACGGCACCGCCGGTATCGAGAGCGTGATGAACGACACGCTCACCGGTTCCAAGGATTACTCCAGCTGGAACAATGCCATCGCGTCGCTCGCGGGCCAAAACCAGCCGGGCAACACCGCCAAACTCACCATCGACTCCCGCATCCAGACGGCTGCCGAACAGGCTCTCAAGGGCTTTAAGGGCGCCGTTGTGGTCATGGACCCGCGCACTGGCGCGGTGCTCGCATGTGCCAGCTCGCCCACCTACGACAACACCAACATCGACGCCCTGCTGCAATCGGGTGGCGGTGAGGACGGTTCTATGTACGACCGCGCCATGGACGCCCTCTATACTCCGGGCTCCACGTTTAAGGTCGTCACGCTTTCGGCGGCGCTCGAGTCCGGTGCAGCGACGCTCGACACCACCTATAGCGCTCCGGCCGAGATGGAGATCGGCGGCGCTGCCGTCACCAATGCCGACGACATCGGCTACGGCACCATCTCGCTCCGCCGCGCGTTTGCCGTGTCGTCCAACGTCGCCTACGGCCAGCTGGCCCGCGACCTCGGCGCCGAGACGCTCGTCAACCAGGCGAACGCCTTTGGGTTTGGCCAGTCGCTCGGCCAAGACTTCTCCACCACGCCCTCCATCATGCCCGACCCGTCGGTGATGACGGAATGGGAGCTCGCCTGGGCCGGCGCCGGCCAGCCCGTCGGCATGGACCACACGCCGGGTCCGCAGACCACCGTCATGCAGAACGCCGTTATTGCGGCGGCCATCGCCAACAGCGGCGTCGTCATGGACCCGTTCTTCGTTGCCCAGGTGCTCGCCCCAGACGGAACCGTGGTCAAAACCACGCAGTCCCGCTCACTGGGCCAGGCCGTCAGCGCCACCACGGCCGAACAGGTCAAACAGGCCATGCTCGACGTCGTTCAATCCGGCACCGGCACCGATGCCCAGATTCCGGGCGTCAAGGTTGCCGGCAAGACCGGCTCTGCCGAGACCGTCGGTACCAGCGTCAACTCGATGTTCGTCGGTTTTGCGCCTTACGATTCACCCACGGTCGCCATCTCGGTAGCCTTGGAGGATTACGACAAGCACGACGTCGAGGCGGCAAAGATCGCCGGCATCGTCCTGACCGCGGCACTTGCCGCCCAGGGAGCGTGATGCCCGTGATTGATGCGCAAGCATGGGGCGTGCCGCGGCCGATAACACTAGCGGCAATGCGCCACACGGCCCCAGCGGCCTCAAATTTGGTACTACACACATCGTTGAGCGAATAGTCATGTTAGGAGCAGGAATGGAACAGAGGGTCCTCGGGGGAAGATACCTCCTCAAGGATAAGGTAGGAACGGGCGGCATGGCGACCGTCTACCGTGCACAGGACCAGGTCCTCGACCGCACGGTAGCTATCAAAATCATGCTGCCGCAATATGCCGGCGACGCCACCTTTGCCGCACGCTTTAAGCAGGAGGCCCAGGCAGCCGCCGGCCTCTCCTCCCCCTATATCGTCGGCGTCTACGATTGGGGCAAGGACGGCGACACCTATTACATCGTCATGGAATACCTGCGCGGCACCGACCTTAAGAGCGGCATCAAGAGCCACGGCGCCCTTGACCCCAAAAAGGTCGCTCAGATCGGCTCGCAGATCAGCTCCGCACTTTCGGTCGCCCACAAGCACGAGATCATCCACCGCGATATTAAGCCGCAGAACATCATGGTGCTGCCCGACGGCAACATCAAGGTCATGGACTTTGGCATCGCGCGCGCCAAGAACAGCCACCTTACGCAGGACAACAACGTTTTGGGCACCGCCCACTACGTAAGTCCCGAGCAGACCCGCGGGCAGGATCTAGGCCCCACCTCGGACATTTACTCGCTGGGCGTCGTGATGTACGAGTGCGCCACCGGCCGCGTGCCTTTCGACGGCGACGATGCCATCTCGGTCGCACTCAAGCAGGTCAACGAGCTGCCCGTGCCGCCGAGCCAGATCAACTCCGGTGTCGATGCCGATCTTGAGCGCATTATCCTCAAGTGCATGGAAAAAGATCCGGCTAACCGTTTCCAGACGGCCGACGAGCTGCGTCAGGTGCTCAACAGCTACCTGTCTGGTCGCGCCGTCAACGTGCCGGAGCCTACGCGCGTTATCGGCGCCGTTGGCGACCTGGGTGCCACCAAGACCCGAGAGCTATCCGACCAGACGCGCGCCATGGTACGCCCCGTCTCGGGCGTAAGCGGACAAAATAACGCTCGCAGCTCCGTCTCGGGTTCAACCGGCTCTTACGCCACCGAGCAGCCCAAATCCAACAAGAACAAGATCATCGCCGCCGTAGTTGCTGCGGTAGCCGTAATCGGCGTCATCGTGGCCTTTGCCACCGGACTCTTTGGCGGCGAGCAGGTCCCGGTTCCCGATGTGTTGGGTAAGGACCAGGAGACCGCCATCGAACTGATTAAGGATGCCGGCCTTGACGTCGGAACCATTGACCAGAGCTACAACGACGACGTCGACGAGGGAAAGGTTGTCGAGCAGACTCCTAACGGTCACACCAAGAAGCCCAAGGGCACCAAGGTGAATCTGGTAATCTCCAAGGGTCCCAAGCCCTCCGAGAAGGTTGATGTCCCGCAGCTCGTTGGTCTGACCAAGGACCAGGCAGAGGCGGCGCTGGCAAGCGTCGGCCTTAAGGGCAATGCCACCGAGGAAGCCAACGAGGCCGAAAAGGGCAAAGTCTTTGAACAGGGCACCGATGCGGGCAAGGAAGTCGAGAAGGGCACGACCATTTCGTACAAAGTCTCGAGTGGACCCGACACCACCTCCGTCCCCGATCTGACCGACATGACCGAGGCTCAGGCACGCAACGCCCTCGATATGGCCGGCTTTGGCGTCGATGTGACCTACCAGGAGAACGATTCCGTCACCGAGGGCACCGTCATTAGCTGGAACCCCAGCGGTAAGCAAAAGCCCGGCGCCACGATTACCGTCGTCATCGCCAAGAAGTCCGGCAAGGCAAACGTTCCGGGCAACCTGTACGGCAAGAGTATCTCCTCCGCCGTCACCGCGCTCAACAACGCCGGATTCTACAACATCGCATTCTGCGATCAGAACGGCAACCCCGTGAGTGGTAACGAAAACGCCACCGTGACGGGCGTCTCCCCCACTGGCAAGCAGTCCACCGACAGCACGATCACGCTGACGGTTTCGATTTCTGGCTCTGGCACCGATTCAGGCGACGATTCCGGCACGACCAACTAGTCATCGATACATTGCCCACAGCGGCTGATGCCGCCAACATATTCGCTCACAGGCGCCCGCTTGCTCCCCCAGCAAGCGGGCGCTTTCTTTATCCGAAGCAGCGAAAACTACGGTATGCCTTTAAACCAGAAGAGCCCGGTACCGCAGCGGTACCGGGCTCGATATTGCTCTGGTGCCCCCAGGCGGATTCGAAAACTCCCCCGCGGGAAAATCGGTGACGCGGGTGTCGACGGCCCGAATCCGGCCCTTAGACCAGAAGAGCCCGGTACCGTGGTGGTACCGGGCTCGATATTGCTCTGGTGCCCCCGGGCGGATTCGAAAACTCCCCCCGCGGGAAAATCGGTGACGCGGGTGTCGACGGCCCGAATCCGCCGGCGGCCCCCCACAAACCAGAAACGGCGCCGCTCCCGCGACGCCGTCATATTCCCTGGTGCCCCCGGGCGGATTCGAACCGTCGACACCCGCTTTAGGAGAGCGGTGCTCTATCCCCTGAGCTACGGAGGCATGTTGTACTAGTGTAGCAGATTTGCGCCACTGCCATGCAGCGCATAGCCACTCTTCGAAGTTACGGTGGAACAGCCCTCCGGAAAGCGTGTCCCACTATCCAGACGAATTCTGGGACGGGCTTTCCGGATGGGGCCTCTCTAGGAAACTACGACCCGAAATTTGAGCGGGACTGCGGACAAAAAGTTGGACCGTTGAGGTCCGGAACGGAGTCCGCATGGCATACAGTAGGAGAATGGTGGAGAGGGCCAGGGCGCTTCGCGGCGCCGGGCTCA
>NZ_JBQKDO010000020.1:0-24315 GCF_052121795.1 Collinsella sp. LCP19S3_B7 | reverse complement strand
TCCGATCTCCCGGGGCCGGCCGATCCGGCCCTCAGGGTATCGGGTTCCCACATTCATCCGTACATGTGCGGATGAATGTGGGAGGTGTTCGGATAAAGTTGATAATCAAGGTAGGCTATTTGTCTCAATGATGCGCCGCATGTAATTTGCCCGAGGCGTGGGCCGATAGCGTATCATTATCTCTTGCTTGTTTGCACTGCTCAGGGAGGGGCCGCGCATGGCGCAGGAACACGATCTGTTTGATGACATTATCGAGATCAGCAAGGGTTTCGACTTTCTTAAAAACCCACTTGGCGGCGTGACCGATGCGCTCGATCCGTCGGCGCCGCAGTGGAATCCTGCCGACTATAAGGAGCGTCCGCGCGGCAACACCATTCCGTGCCTGACCTGCAAAAACGAAAAGAGTGGCTGCTCCGCGTGCATGGATGTGTGCCCGGTCAACGCCATCGAGGTCGAAGAAGACGCCATCGAGATTCTCGACTCCTGCCGCAAGTGCGGCCTGTGTGCCGCTGCCTGCCCGACCGAGGCGATCATCTCGCCGCGCCTGGCGCCCAAAAACCTGTATGACGACATTGTCTCGGCGGCAACGAGCCACGAGACCGCCTACGTCACCTGCACACGCGCCCTCAAGCGCATGCCGCGCGAGAACGAGGTCGTCGTTGCCTGCGTGGGCGATATTACGGCCGAGACCTGGTTCTCGGTACTGGCGGACTATCCCAATGTGAGTGTGTACCTGCCCCTGGGCGTGTGCGATAAATGCCGCAACACCGGCGGCGAGGATATCCTGGGCGAGGCGATTGCGAAGGCTGAGGAGTGGTCTGGCACGGGTATGGGCCTGGAGGTCGACCCCAAGAGCCTCAAGTGCTATAAGCTCCGCGAGTACGAGCGCAAGGAGTACATGGAAAAGATTGCCCGCACGACGGGTCTGACGGTGACCAAGCTCAACCCGGCGACGGCGGCGCTGGCCTCGGTGACGCAGAAGTTGAAGGCCCATCGCCATCAGATTACCCAGCTGGAGCGCACGCTCAACACCATGTGCGGCACCACGACGGCAAAGCGTCGCCGTTCGCTCACGCATGGGCGGCAGCTGGTGCTTTCGACACTGCAGAACCATCCCGAGCTTGCCCAGAACATGCAGGTGAGCACGCCGGAGTGCGATTTTGACAAGTGCACGTCTTGCGGCGAGTGCGTCAATGTATGCCCCACGTTCGCCTGCGATTTGGTGGGAAGCGGCCGCTTTGCGTTGGAGTCCACATATTGCTTGGGCTGCGGCGCCTGTGTCAAGGTTTGTCCCGAACATGCGCTCAAGCTGGTCGAACACGATGCGTCCAACTTGGTTGTCGTCGACCCCGAAGCCGAGGAAAAGGCCGCTCAGAAGGCCAAAGCCCACGAAGAGGCCCAAAAGGTAAAAGCCGAGGCGAAGGCCAAGCTCGACAAGATGCTCGACCAGGTGGAGAAGCTCGCGGACTAGCCAGCTACCCCAATCTCTGCTTCATTTGCGCCGCCGCGGTGTCCGGATTCGCCCGGATGCTGTGGCGGCGCTATACTTATGCAGTTTGAAGTACCTGTACCAAAAGGAGCTGTCGTGTCCCTTTCCATCGGTATCGTGGGCCTGCCCAACGTGGGCAAGTCGACGCTGTTCACCGCGCTTACCAAAAAGACCGGCCTTGCCGCCAACTACCCGTTCGCCACGATCGACCCCAACGTGGGTATCGTCGATGTGCCCGATAGCCGCCTGCAAAAGCTCGCCGACATTGTCAACCCTGGCCGCATTGTGCCGGCTACGGTCGAGTTTGTCGACATCGCGGGCCTGGTGAAGGGTGCCAACGAGGGCGAGGGCCTGGGCAACCAGTTCTTGGCAAACATTCGCGAGACCGACGCTATCTGCGAGGTCGTGCGCTACTTTAAGGATCCCAACGTCATGCGTGAGGTGGGTCGCACGGGCGAGTTCGTCGATCCCGCCGGCGATGCCGACACCATCATGACCGAGCTTATCCTGGCCGACATGGGCACGCTCGAGAAGCAGCTGCCTAAGCTCGAGAAGGAGGCTAAGCGCGACAAGGAGCTCATGCCCAAGTTCGAGGTCGCCAAGCGCCTGCTCGCCTGGCTCAACGAGGGCAAGCGCGCCGCGTCCATGGAGATGACCGACGAGGAGCGCGCCGCTGCCAAGGGCCTGTTCCTACTCACCATGAAGCCCATCTTGTATGTGGCCAACGTGGACGAGGACATGCTCAACGAGGACCTGGCGCCCATCGATGGCGTCAAGCCACTGCCGATCTGCGCCAAGATCGAGGCCGAGCTTTCCGAGCTCGATCCCGAGGATGCGGCCGACTACCTGGAGAGCCTGGGCCTGGAGCAGCCCGGCCTGGACGTGCTCGCGCAGGCAGCCTACAAGCTGCTCGGTCTGCAGTCGTTCTTTACGGCTGGCGAGATGGAGGTCAAGGCCTGGACGGTGCGTCAGGGCGCGACCGCCCCGCAGGCCGCCGGTGTCATTCATACCGACTTTGAGCGCGGCTTTATTAAGGCCGAGGTCATTGGCTATGACGACTACATCGAGCTCGGTGGCGAGCAAGGCGCCAAGGCTGCAGGCAAGCTGCGCATCGAGGGCAAAGAGTATGTCATGGCCGATGGCGACGTCGTGCACTTCCGCTTTAACGTGTAAGGACGGCGAGCATGTTTAAATATGGAAAAAAAGCTGGCTACATGGGCATCGCGCTGCTGGTGCTTGCAGTGCTTCCGCTGGTGGTCGCAGCGTTTGTAATCCCCAATATTGGTCCCGAGGTGGCAACAAAGTTTAATGCTGCCGGTGAGGTGACGCGCTGGGGCAAGAGCTATGAGCTGCTGGCGCTGCCGGTACTCAACCTGCTGCTGAGCGTGGCGACGTACTTTACGGCGGGACGCCAGGCAAAGAACAATGAGGACTCCGCCGCCATGGCGCGCATCGTGTGCGAGCGCTACCTGCGAAACGGCTGCATCACGGGCGCATTCCTCAACGTAATTAACGTCTACTTTATGTATTCGGCGATTACCGGCACAGGCTTTGGCCTAGGCTTTTAGCTTGCGCCTTTAGGCAACGAGCCTGCAAGCATATTCGATGGCTGCTGCGAGGCCGCCGCTCGATCGTGGTTGAAAGACCACATCGGCGGCGGCCTCGTTTTCGTATCCGGCACCGCGAAGGCAGAGCGCGATACCGGCTTCCAAGAGAATGGGCAGGCCACACTGGCTGGTTGCGATTACGGCAGCCTGATTGAGTGAGCAGCCGTGAGCTTGGCATTGGATGGCAAGTTCACCTTGCGCCGGGCAAGGGACCAAAACGGCGGCGACGCGACTTGATAGCAATGCAAATGCTGTGCGCTCATCGGGCGAAAGGCATTCTGCTTCAACGACGACAAGCTTGGGCGGTGCGCTGTTTGTGCGAAGCGTGGCTCGGTACATGCGGACCGAAGAACCCGACATAGAAAACTCCTGTATATTGGGCAAAACGTAAACTATAGTTTACGTTTTTGTTTTGCTCCATTTCAAACTCGTCTGCATGAACGAACATGCGAAACAGATTCTTGGCGAGCGAGTCGAGCGGACGCGCAAGGCCCTTGGTATCTCCAAGGTCGATTTTTGCGTGGCGGTTGGAATCAGCCGACCTTATCTCGATCAAATCGAAAGCGGAACGGCAAACAGCACGCTCGAGATTTTATTTAAACTTGCGCCCGCGCTTGGCATGACGGTGTCAGAGCTTCTCGAGGGCATTGAGTAGGCGTTTTTGCCAGATTTGTCGTTTGCTGAACGGGTCCCCCGACGGCGGCGTGCAAAAACCCGAGTATTCAGCATCCCTCAATAAATTGACAGCAACCGAAGGCGCAAATACGATGCTTGCTGTTTTGGATTATCCACAAAATTCATTATAATGAGGAATAATAGAAGCGTGGGACGAGCCTATCGAACCGAAAAGCGATTTACAGCTAGCGGTTTTAACGTTTCTGGAAGGGGCGGGTGCTGAAAACTCCGCTTTTTGCACGTTCCGAGAGGTACCACGTGCCCCACAAGGCCCAAAGAGGCGGATTTTGTTTTAGCTACACCATCGGGATGCGGTCATGGTTGACCTGGCTGTAGAACAGGCGCTGAATCTCGGCCGCATCACGTGACTGGCCGAGCGCCCACATGGTCTTGGCCACGAGCGTTTCGGTGGTCATATCGTCGCCGCGTAAAATACCCGGATGGTCGGCGTAGGCACGGCCGACCTCATAAACACCCAGATCGAGGCCCTCTTCGGGGACCTGTGTGGTCATAACGACGGTGCGACCCGAATCGACCCAGCGGAAAATCGCCTCCTGGAATGACTCGCCGGACTCGCCAAACTCGGGAATACCGCCAATGCCAAAGGTCTCCAGAATTACGGCGTCGTAGCTATCGGTCAGGGCGTCCAATATGCCTGGATTCACGCCGGGCGTGAGCTTAAGGACAAACACGCGCGGGTCGATACGGTCGTAGAAACGAACCGGGCTCTCATTCTGGTGGGTGCCGTGGAGCCCGTTGCGCACGATGCGGTCGTTGCGGATGTAGGCAATGGGCGGATAGTTGACGCTGATGAACGCGTTAAAGCTCATGGTGCGCTGCTTGCGGGCGCGCGTGCCGGCGATGGCCACACCGCCAAACACGATTGAGACGTCGTGCGAATGCTCGTCGAGCGCATAGAGCAGGCTCTGGTACAGATTGAGTTTGGCATCGGTAAAGGGGTTGCCCATGGGCTTTTGCGAGCCGGTGAGCACGATGGGCTTGGGGCTGTCCTGAATCAGGTAAGAAAGCGCCGCCGCGGTGTAGCTCATGGTGTCGGTGCCGTGCAGAATCACGAATCCGTCGTGGTCGGCATAGCCCTCGACGATGACGTCGCGGATCCGCATCCAGTCACTCGGACGCATATTGGTGCTGTCGATGTTCATGGGCTGCACGACGTCGAGCTCGCAGAGGCCCGAGATCTCGGGGACGCTCTGGGCGAGTTCCTCACCGGTCAGGGCGGGAGAGAGGCCGTTGCCGTCCTCGGTCGATGCGATGGTGCCGCCCGTG
The DNA here is from genome assembly GCF_052121795.1 of Collinsella sp. LCP19S3_B7. Lineage (NCBI taxonomy): Bacteria > Bacillati > Actinomycetota > Coriobacteriia > Coriobacteriales > Coriobacteriaceae > Collinsella > Collinsella sp. LCP19S3_B7. Next base: position 19,257 of record NZ_JBQKDO010000020.1, on the reverse strand, counting down.
GCGATGAGAAGGATGCGCTTCATGTTGGTGTTCCTATCGTATTTGCCGCCCCAGAGGCGGAGTCGTTCGGCAGTATTGTGGCACAGGGTGTCCAATGTTCAAACGTATTACATCATCTGTAACGTTTGGTAACACTTCAATTGCCGTCAAATAGGGGCCCAGGTCATGCGTTTGCCGTGCGCTGATGGCTGCGAGGGACGAGAAACCCCATATAACGTGTACACTATGAAAGTTATTCTCGTTTATTCGCGCGGGTGGGCATCGGCTCCCCGCCAACAAGAGGGGGAAACCATGGATCAAAAGGCTTCCGCAAAGGTCCTCGTACTCGACTTTGGTGCGCAGTACGGTCAGCTCATTGCCCGTCGCGTCCGCGACCTCAACGTGTATTCCGAGATTGTTCCCTGCGACATCTCGGCCGATGAGATTCGCGAGATGAACGCCTCTGCGCTCATCCTTTCCGGCGGCCCGGCCTCCGTGTATGCCGAGGACGCTCCGTCTATCGATCCTGCCATCTTTGACCTGGGCCTTCCCGTCCTGGGCTTCTGCTACGGCCATCAGATCACGGCCGTGACGCTCGGCGGCAAGGTCGGTCACTCCGAGGTGGGCGAGTACGGCCGCGCCACTATTACGCGCACTGCCGGCGCCAAGCTCTTTAACTCCACGCCCATGCAGCAAACCGTGTGGATGAGCCACCGCGACGCCGTGTCCGAGGTGCCCGAGGGCTTTACCGTTACCGCCAGCACCGACGTGTGCCCGGTTGCCGCCATGGAGTGCCCCGAGCGCAAGATTTTCACCACGCAGTTCCACCCCGAGGTCAAGCACTCCGAGTACGGTCAGCAGCTGCTGAGCAACTTCCTGTTTGAGATCTGCGGTCTGGAGCCCAACTGGAGCATGGACAACCTGGTCGAGACCATGACGGCCGAGTTCCGCGAGAAGGTCGGTAACGACCGCGTGATTTTGGCCCTGTCCGGTGGCGTCGACTCCTCCGTCGTGGCTGCGCTGGGCGCTCGCGCCGTGGGCAAGCAGATGACCTGTGTGTTCATCAACCACGGCCTGCTGCGCAAGGGCGAGCCCGAGCAGGTGGAGGAGGTCTTCACCAAGCAGTTCGATGTCGACTTTATCCACGTTCACGCCGAGGACCGTTATGCCGAGCTTCTGGCCGGCGTGACCGAGCCCGAGGAGAAGCGCCGCATCATCGGTACTCAGTTCTGGAAAGAGTTCTTCGCCGTGGCGCAGCAGCTCGAGACCGATGGCAAGCCGGTCAAGTATCTGGCTCAGGGCACCATCTACCCCGACATCATCGAGTCCGGCGCTCGCAAGACGGGCGGCAAGACGGCCACCATCAAGAGCCATCACAACCTGATCCCGTTCCCCGAGGGCGTACACTTCGACCTCATTGAGCCGCTTGATCACTTCTTTAAGGACGAGGTCCGCGCGCTTGGTCTGGCACTGGGCCTGCCGGGTCATATCGTGTTCCGTCAGCCTTTCCCGGGCCCGGGTCTGGCCATCCGCATCATCGGTGCGGTCGACAAGGAGAAGCTCGAGATCCTCAAAAACGCCGATGCCATCGTGCGCGAGGAGCTGGATGCCTACAACCAGCGCCTGTTTGAGCAGACCGGCGAGCGCAACTCCGAGCACAGCTGCTGGCAGTATTTCGCGGTCCTGCCCGACATCAAGTCCGTTGGCGTTATGGGCGACGAGCGCACCTATCAGCGCCCGATCATCCTGCGTGCCGTCGAATCCAGTGATGCCATGACCGCCGACTGGGCCAAGCTGCCCTACGATGTGCTGGCCCGCATTTCCGGCCGCATCGTTGCCGAGGTCCCCGGCGCCAACCGCGTGTGCTACGACATCACGTCCAAGCCGCCCGCGACCATTGAGTGGGAATAGGAGAAAACTGGGAATAGAATTCCCAATTTTAGTAGGAACAGCGTAATTAGGTACGCGAATGGGAAGGGGAGTCCCGCGGGACTCCCCTCTGTTTAGATCGAGAATTAGAACGGTAACGTCACGTATGCTTTATGCGTGCTTGCGTTTGCGATACGCGGCTAACGCGATGCCGACTGCTATCAGGGCCGCTGCACTGAAGCAGAGGGATGCCAGGAGTGCCATCTGGTTGTCACCGGTCCGGGGGATTGTTGAGTTGGTGGGAGCGGAGTCGGCATTCTTCTTCCACTGGGCGTACAGGGTGGTGTCCTGGTCTGCGTTCTTCTTGGCGTCGAAGGCCTGCTTGCCTTCCTTGTCGTAGGTCCAGCCCTTGAAGGTATAGCCTTCGGCGGTGGGGTCATCGATAAGGGTGATGGGCTTGCCCTTCTCGGTCTGCTTGGTCACACTGTCGCCGTGGCCGTTCATGTCGAAGGTGACATCGACCATTTCGATGATGGGAGTGGAGGGAGCTTCCCAGACAGCCGTGAAGGTGATGTTTTCTTTAGCGGTGTATTCGCCGATAAAGGGATCGGTGCCTTCGGAGCCCTTCATGATCCAGCCAACGAATGTGTAGTCGCCGTCAGTGCCTAGATTGGGGAGTTCGACGATCTCACCCTTGTTCACGGTTTTGGCCTCAGGTGCGGTCCCGAATTCGGATTCGAAGGAAACGGTGACCTTTTCCTTTTCGGTCCATTTGGCGTAGACGGTCATGCTTGTAGCGGCGGTGCCGTTGAACGAGGTGGTGAGGCTCTCATCGGTGAACCAGCCGCCGAAGTCATAATTCGGGTCTGTGGGCTGGGGCAGGGTGACGGACGTCCCCTTCTTGACCTTAATGGGGTCGATCTGGGTTCCGTGGCTGTTCATATTGAAGGTCACGGTGACGGTTTCGTAAAGCTCTGCTTTAGTGAATCGGGTAGTGGGTTTCGAGCCTTCAATGGAAGATGCTGATTGATTGGTAGGAAGAATATCTTCACCAAAATAGGCGGTTAATACTGATCCATCTTCCGTTGTCAACTCGAGGACAGATGGGGGAATTGGACCTCCGTCGTTATTCGTGATATGGGCCTCCAGGTGATCGTTCCGGCTATCTATTTTTATTTCAAGCGAAAGGTTCTTTTCATTTGCTTCAACGACGCCATATCCCGGCGCTTTGACTTCATTCCAAGTGGCAATGGGGGTTTTGCCTTCAGCCCAGGCGTAATTCTGGGTGCCGGAGAAGGTGAAAGCGCAAACGCCGACGATGGCTGCGAGCGTGAGGAAGAAAACCGTCCGGCGTCTGGCCAAGGTCTCTTTAACCTGTATCTTCATCGTATCCTCCAATTCAAGCGTGCGTTCCCTATTGCAACATTGCATGTCATGTTAACAGAGAATTATTTTCGGGCATGTCCCTTGTTCGGCTCGGGCTTGCTCTGGACGGGGATGCTTCGCGGTCTTGATGGGGAGGGTGCCTAATTCGAAGGAGGCAGAATCTGGTTTGATGGTGCAGAAAAGTAACAAATATGATTTATTAGAGGGGTAATTACATTCAACCGACGCATAGCCAACAAAGATTCGGTTATTCTTTACCAAATCGAAAAAACGCAGCAACACACTGTACGTCGTGTTGCGTTTTACGTTGGTTCAATTCGATGCGATTGGAGCAGACATGAGCTTCATGGATTCCAAATTCTCCAAATGGGGAGAGGTCGCAACTGCAGTTCTCTCCCAATCGCTTGCGAAAAGATTTGCGAGGGTGATGCTGGCGGCAGTGCTGGCAGCATCTTTTCTGCCCGTCGCAGCTTTCGCTGATGCCCCTGCAATCAGTGGCCCAAATCAGATTAAGTACTACATGACTGCGCAATATACCAATGGAACATCAAGGTCTGAATATAATTGGACTTGGTCCTCTGAGGACGGTGGAGCTATCGAAATCTCGAGTATTGACAAATCGCCTAATGGGCAGACCGTTTCTGTAACGGGAACTGAACTCGGCCACGTGACTTTGATGGTTTCGGGGGGTGATGCGGATGAGGAACGCTTCGAAATCGAGATTACAAAGCGTGACGTAAGGTTGTCTTCCTCGAGCGACTACAAGATCTATGGCGGCACCCCTCTTACTATCGGAGGAATTAGTGTCGATGGGGACGGTTGGGCTCCTCTTGACGAAGACGGAGTTCGATTCAATATTACCGGGTCTCAGACGAATGCTGGCGAATCGGAAAATACGTTTGACGTAGTGTTACCTTTAGGTAGTGAGGAATACTTCGAGAAACACTACAATATTTCCATACGTTATGGTGTCTTGAGGGTCGAAAAGCGTCCGGTCACCCTGACCTCCGCGAGTGGTTCCAAGGAGTACGACGGCAAGCCCTTGACCAATCACGAGGTCACCGTTGGGGAGGCTGCCTGGGGCACTGGTTGGGTCGATGGCCAAGGTGCCACCTATTCTTTCACCGGCTCGCAGAAGATCGTCGGCTCCTCCGAGAATGCGTTCGAATGCATCCCCAACGAGGGAACCAATCTGGACAACTATCAGATCAACAAGACGTACGGGACCCTGACCGTTACCGACCGTAGCGAGAAGTACCATATCACCCTCACTCCCAATTCCAAGTCCGTGACCTACGACGGCACCGAGAAGTCCGCATCCGGTTTCGAGACCCTGGAGTTCCAGATCAATGGTCAGACCTTCTACGTTTCCGGCGTTGAGGCTTCTGCAACGGGCACCGATGCAGGCGAGTACCCTGTCAAGGTTTCCGGCCAAGCCGTCGTCATCGATTCCGACGGCAACGATGTGACCGACCAGTTCACCGTGAACATCGACGATGCCAAGCTGACCATCGTCGGGGGCGACTCCGATAAGTCTGCATCCAATCTCCCTCACACCGGCGATAGTGCCGCCCTCTATGCAATGGGCATCTGCGGCGTTGCGATCGCTGCCGGTGCTGGGGCGCTCTTCACGTTCAGAAAGCGCAACAACTATAAATAAGCACGGATACCATTGGTGCAGCTCCATTGAAATGAAGCGCTAAGATAATCAGAAAAGGCACCTTCCCGTCTGGGAAGGTGCCAACTTTGTGCGCCGAGCATGGCATGTCAGAGAGCAAGCGTTTTGTTGAGGGAGTAAATTGTTTGCCAGCAGCCTCTGACCATGCTAAATCTGTCTACTATTCAAACAGAAAAACGAGCAGCTCAACATATTTTCCTGCAGAAAAGAATACGGCAGTGCACGCAACGCGGCCGGCCCCTTCCCTTCCTGCCGAAATCCCCACGCCTGCCATCCGCTTTTTCTATGCAAATATTCACAAAAACGCGAAAAAGGAATAAAAATACCTTATCGATTATTTGACGAGAAAGGGAACACAATGGGTAGACTCGAAGGCAAAGTTGCTATCGTAACGGGCTCCACCAGCGGTATTGGCATCGGTATCGCAAAGGTATACGCAGCCGAGGGCGCAACGGTTGTTATTAGTGGTCGTCGTGCCGAAAAAGGCCAAGTTGTAGTTGATCAAATTGTTGAAGCAGGCGGCAAGGCAAGCTTCCACTATTTCGACATTACCGAACCAGCAAGCATCGAAGCGCTTATTGCAGACACTGTAGAGCAATACGGCAAGCTCGATATTTTGGTAAACAATGCAGCAAACGTTGCCCTCAAGGACGGTCGTGTTGACGAGCTCACCCTTGAAATGTGGGACGCTATTTTGGAAAGCGACCTGCGCGGCACCTTCTATGCAACGAAGTGCGCTATCCCCTACATGAAAGAAATTGGTGGCGGCGCAATCGTCAACATTGGCTCTATGGCATCATGTGCAGGCGACTTAGGTTCTACCGCTTATGCATGCGCCAAGGCGGGCGTAGACATCTTCACGCAATACGTTGCCTTGCAATACGGCAAAGACAACATCCGCTGCAATTGCATCCGTCCAGGCTTGATTGTTACGCCAGAAAACGAGGCGAAGGTTCCTCAGATGCTCAAAGATATCTTCTTGGGTAGCATCATGGTTAACCGCTACGGTTGCCCAGAAGACATTGCTCATGCAGCCGTATATTTTGGCTCCGATGAAAGCACCTACACCACAGGACAGATCATCAACGTTGACGGCGGCATGAATTCGCACGCTCCAACCGTTGCTCAGTTCCGCCAGATGAATTCCCGCACGTGGTAATTCGTACAGGCGAATAGACCAGTACGAAAGCGCGAACGCGAGAATGCGGAAAGCGTGAACGCATGAACGCATGAACGTGCTAGAGTGTGAAAGCGCGAAGGTGCGCATGACTGAATGCGCGAAAGCACACCACGCACGCAAAAGATTTCTTGCAGATAAAATCTACATGGCCACCCTTTGCGGGTGGCCATGTTTTTTGTGCAGGCAATCTGTTGGCTAAGGCTTATAGGACAAAATGTGTGTCCACGTTGGGGGCATCGGCGCAGGTCGATGCCCCTTTTTCATCCGTATAAATTCCGTGCCCGTTTTTAACCGCTCGGATAGAATGTGTGTCCGGTTGCCTATCGTTCCCGCAGGCAGATAACCTTTTCCGGAACCGTTAAAAACCCTTTCGGAAGAGGTGCCCATGAAGACCGTCTATTGTCCCTACTGCGGCGGGCGGGCCTTCAGGAGCAGGACGGCCGAGCTCCGGGAGGTCTGGCCCACGCTCGCCCCCGACGGCGGGTTCTCCAGGGCCGTGCGCGAGACCTGGCCGCAAACCATGGTCCAGCGCTGCCTTTGGCATGATTTCTCCTAGGTGAACAGGCACACGACTAGCAGGCCGAGGCTGAGGGCGGGGATCGAGCTGAGGGGGCTGGCCGTCGACCTTATGCACGTTGAGACCCTGAGGGAGGCCGGGCAGCGGCAGGCGCCTTCTCGGCAGATACATCGATTGAAAGGCCCGATTCATTCTCGACAGGCACGATGCCGAACTCGTCCTCCAGCTGCAGAAGGAGGCCCAGGAGGTCTCGGGCGTTCTCTACCCTGAAGTCCAACAGGCAAGCGGAGAGATGTCGAGAGCTTCGGCGATGGCTTGCACCTGAGGCTGCTTGAGAGTCCTGAAATCCGTCTCATAGTGACGGATCGCGCCCTCGGAGACGCCGATTTTCTCGCCCAGCTCTCCCTGATAGAGCCCGCGAAGCTTACGGTAGTACCTGATTTTCTCGCCGGTAGTAAAGTGCGCTAAAACAAATTGGAGAGCGAGAAGCCCTTTCGGGATACTGCGTTTTTGCGTATTGCCGCAGTGCCGGTAAGGACTGCGAAGTCGCATAGATTGGCCCCCGCGGCTCTGCGGGACTAATGACCGCAGAGCCGCGGGGGCTTGTGTTCGAGGGTTTGTGAGCCGTTCTGTATTGCTGGCACCTTCTGGCGTGGTTCTATCCCTTGTAGACGATTCGGCCGTCGGAGATGGTGTAGATCACGCGCGTGTCGGAGATGGCCTTGGCATCGGCTTCGAGAATGTTGGTGTCCAGCACGACGAGATCGGCGAACTTGCCTACTTCAACGGTGCCGATAATATCGTCCATGAAGTTCTGGTAGGCGTCGTTCTTGGTGTAGGCCTCGAGCAGCTGGTAGGCAGTGAGCCCCTGTTCGGGCCAGCGGGTCATGTCGGTGTCCTCTTCCTCGGGATAGGGCGAGTTGCGGGTAACGCCAACCTCGATCGCATCGAGCGGGGCAAATGGAATGACGGGGGCGTCTGAGGAGCCGCTGATGCAGATGCCTGCCTCGGCCAAGTGCTTTGTTGGGTACAACGCCATGGCGCGCTCGTCGCCGATATAGGCGCGCTCCAGGTCCATGAGATCATCGTGGTACATCATCAGGAATTGGAGATTCGCCACTACATCCAAATCGGCCATGCGCTGGATATCCTCATCGGTAATGGCGCATACGTGGGTGATCGTGTGCCGCGCGTCGCGCTTCCCATTGGTCGCCCGAGCCTCCTCGAAGGCATCAAGGGTGCCGTGAACGGCGCCGTCGCCCATGGCGTGCACGTGCACCTGAACGCCTTCTGCATCAAAGTCGTGTACAAGACGGGTAAAGTCTTCCTGAGACCAGATGGGTTCGCCGCACCAATTATCGCCGAGTCCCGTTGATTCCTGGTAGGGTTCCAGGAAGACGGCGGTGCCTCTTTCGGTCACTCCGTCGTAGAAAATCTTCACGGTATTCGAAGAAATCATGTCTGTGGCGGAGTCGTTGTAGGACTTGATGGCGGAAAGCACCTCGTCATAGGTGCGGCCTTCTTTCATAGTGGGGACGACGTTCATGCGCAGGGTCAAATTGCCCTCGTCCTCCAACTCGTGATACATGTCGATAACATCAAGACCGCCTTGGGTGATATTTGTAATGCCGGTTATGCCATAGGAGTTTGCTTCCTTCATGAATTTGCGCATGGCCTTTTTCAGATTATCGTTGGTCATGGTGTTGGGCATGATGGCGAACACAATTCCCTTGGCGGCATCGGAGACGCACCCCGAAGGCTCTCCCTTCTCATTGCGATAGAACAGGCCGCCTTCTGGGTCGGGGGTGTCGGCAGTTACGCCAGCCATTTCGAGGGCCTTGGAATTGACCCAAGCGGCGTGGTAGGAGACGTCGTGGATGAGAATGGGCTTATCGGGGCAGATGGCATCTAGATCTTCTTTCGAGGGCCCGGGATTCGAGCCGTCGGGAAGCTGGTAGGCATTGAGCATGAAAGGCGCTCCGATGTAGCCCTCCTCGTCGGGATGGGCCTCCACGAAGGCGCGGATTGCCTTGAGGTATTCCTCGTTGGTGGTAAGCCCCGTCAGGTCGATCTGGAAGAGGGCGTTGAACCAGTTGGCGGGGGCGTGGATGTGGCCGTCAATGAAGCCGGGGGAGACGAACTTGCCATCGAGGTCGATGACTTGAGTCTTGTCTCCTACGAAAGCATCGATGCCCGAATCGTCGCCCACGTACACGATCTTGTTGCCCGCGATAGCGACGGCTGATGCAACATCGCTTTCTGACACCATGGTCTGCACATGTCCGTTGCGGAGCACGATATCGGCAATGTTTTGATCGGCGGAACCGGGCGTGGCATTTGATCCCGCCTGCTCCCCGGATGCGCATCCCCAGAGTCCGCCCGAGAACGCGGCAGCCGCTAGGGCGCTCGATCCAATGACGAAACGACGGCGGCTGAGAGGTTGCTTCTGATGGGATGTGCTCATAAGACCCTCCTTAATTTGGTTGCAGCGCTGTCTCTTTTTTGCGCTGCAGTAATTGAACCTTAAGAGTCAGGGGGTTCTTTGTTAAGAAAAACAGAGAGGGATTTGAGATTAATCGGAGGATGATTTTCTATCCCCCTGTCTCTGAACAGCGAAAATGCAGGGAGACAAATCGGACGTTGGGGTAGTTTTAGCTTTGGGTGCTAAATCTTCTATAATGTTGCCGCTTGATGAAGGAGGAGTCGTGTCCCTCGCTTTTCTCTACAATGTGGCAAGTTGCATCGCCTATGCGTTTGTCAGTGCTGCCTATGGGAGTCTGCATTATGTCGAGCGCAGGCGGGGCTATCTCTTCGTCGCGCTCACCTTCCTTGCGTATACGATAGATATTAATACTGTATTCATGTATGAGTTCGTTCCGGAATTCGCGATGCAATTCGAGGGCGCACGAAACGCCTATCCTATGTTCCGTGTTGCATTCAACATGGTGGTAATCCTCTTGTATCGGCTCGTTCTCGGCAGCTTGCTCTCGCGCAGCTTCTCTCTCGTAGAGGGATTTTTTTGGGCAGTTTGCATGATGGTGGCATGGGCAAGTGGTGCTTCGTCAGTCGAATCGGTTGCACTATGGCGCGAGTTTCTCTTTACCAGGTTGTTGGCGATCTGGGTAATAGGGTACGGCATCTTCTGTTTGGTGGCAGAGTTTCGACGCATGAGCCGATGGCGATGGGTTCTCTCGCTCTTACTTGTGCTCATATATGCCTTGGCGGAAGCAGCAACGTATTTGGCCTTTAGACAGGAGGGCGGCGCGCGCTCTGTCTCTCCTCGTAGGGTTCCCGTTGAGATTATGGCGCTTTGCTTCACCGTGGCTGCGTATGTCTTTCTTGCACATCATCGGCGGATACGTAATGTGCGGTTGGCGGAATCCCTTGTGCCCTGGATCGCTCGCGAATACGGGCTGACCAAGCGCGAGGAAGTACTGTTGTCGCTCCTTGAAAAGGGCGCATCGAACAAGGAGATTGCTGAGCAAGAATGCATTTCCGTCAACACGGTGAAAACCCACATATCGAATATTTACGCCAAGCTTGGTGTGAGTGGCCGAGACGAGCTTGCGCAAAAACTTAGAAAGGAACTGAGCGGCCGCAAGAGGGCCGGGCTCTGAGAGGCTGGGGGTCGGTGCGGCTATGCGGCCGCCCCCTACGGGATCAGCCGTCTACGTATTCTTGGGCATCGGGCGCGTCGGTTCCTTAGAACGGAGGCGCAAGGTGTTGACAGCGGCGCACAGGGCGAAGAAACCAGTTCAATATCAATCCGTCTAGGCGTTAGGACTAGTTAGGATTAGTTAGGATTAGCTAGGATTAGCCAGGGTAAGGTGTGCGGTGAGCTAATGTAATCTGAAAATAATCCTGGTTATTTCTTCTCAAAACTACGGGTGCGCCCCATGCTGTGTGGCGCAAGGGAGCGTCTCGCTCATTTCGGGGCGCTTCATGGGAGCGCGGTCCGCAAGGGGCGGTCCGGCCAACGAATTTTGAAGGAGATTTCAATGGTCAAAGATTACATCGACACCAACGACTTCACAAAAGAAGAGCTGCTCGGCATGGTAGATCTGGCCATCGCCATGAAGGGGCTCATCAAGGAGGGCGGCGAGTACCCGCACCTGCTGAAGGACAAGACCCTCGGCATGATCTTCCAGCAGGTGTCCACCCGTACCCGCATCTCCTTCGAGACGGCCATGAGCGACCTCGGCGGTCACGCTCAGTTCTTCGGCCCCGGCTCCATCCAGCTGGGTGGCCATGAGTCCATCGAGGACTCCGGCCGCGTTATGGGAAGACTCGTCGACATCCTCATGGCCCGCGTCGATCGTCATAAGGATGTAGTGAGCTTGGCGAAGTACTCCGCGGCCCCCGTCATCAACGGCATGAGCGAGTACAACCATCCCACCCAGGAGCTCGGCGACCTCATGACCATGATCGAGAACTTGCCCGCCGGTAAGAAGATCGAGGACTGCAAGTTTGCCTGGATCGGCGATGCCACCCAGACCTGCGCGTCGCTCATGTTCATCTGCACGAAGATGGGCATGGACTTCGTGCAGTTCGGACCGAAGGGGCATCAGATTCCCGACGGCTGCCTGCATATTGGCACCGATGAGGAGCGCGCCGAGTTCGGCAAGCATCTCATGGCTATCGGCGAGGAGAACTGCAAGGTCTCCGGCGGCACCATCACCATTTCCGACGACATTTCCTGCATCGAGGGCGCCGACTTCGTGTACACCGATGTGTGGTACGGCCTCTACGACAGTGAAGTCTCCAGCTCCAGCTACATGGATGTGTTCTATCCGAAGTACCAGGTGACCTGGGATATGATGAACGTTGCCGGTCCGAACAGCATGTTCATGCACTGCCTGCCCGCAAACCGTGGCGAGGAAGTCGTCGACGAGGTCATGGACGATCCCGAGCGCTCCCTGTGCTGGGTCGAGGCCGAGAACCGCAAGCACTCCATTCGCGCCATCCTGGCCACTCTGTGCCCCCAGAGCGAGCCCGACGAGCAGAAGGCTGCGGCATACCGCGCCACCATCAATGAGCGCATGGCCGCTTTCGGTAAGCACGGTCTGTAAGACGTACCAGGTCGGGCGAGCTACGGCTCGCCCGCCTTCGCAGGAGATGGGCGACCTCATGGCCATCGGCGAGGAGAACTGCAAAGTCTCCGACGACAACCGAGTGCATCAAGGGCGCCGACTTCATCTACACCGACGTGTGGTATGGCCTGTACGATGCTTTCTGATGGGCGGCAGCAGATGCTTGTCTCCTGCTGCCCATCATCTGCGCCACTGCGCGTAAGCACTGGCGCCCTGTCTGAAAACGACTGAGCAAAGGATTAAATATGAGTGACGGAAAGAAAAAGCTTTCCTTCCTGACGGTCATTTCGACCATCATCTGCGTCGTCTTCGTTTGCGAGGCCGCCGCTCCTGCTGCTGCCATTGGCAACCAGCAGTTCTTCTGGTGGATCTTCCTGATCCTGACCTTCCTGCTCCCTTACGGCATGGTCGTCGCCGAGCTCGGCACCACCTATGACGGCGAGGGCGGCATTTACGACTGGGTACGCGATGGCCTGGGCGACAAGTGGGGCGCCCGCATTTCGTACTATTACTGGGTCAACTACCCGCTGTGGATCGCCTCGCTGGCGACCATGTTCCCCGACATCCTGGGCATGGTCTTTGGCGTCGAGTTCAACCTGATCGCCAAGATGGGCATCGAGCTCGCCTTCGTGTGGATCGTCTACCTCATGGGCCGCTCCAAGGCGGCCGACTCCGAGTGGGTCCTCAACGGTGGCGCCCTGATCAAGGTCGCCGTCGCCGTCATCGTCGGCGCCCTGGGCATCTGGTATGCCATGGAGAACGGTTTCGCGAACGACATGTCCGCCGCCACCTTCCTGCCCGAGCTCACCAACACCAACGCCCTGGGCTACCTGTCCATCATCATCTTCAACTTCACGGGCTTCGAGGTCATCTGCACCTTCGCCAAGGACATGGAGAACCCGACCCACGACATTCCGAAGTCCATCATCCTGGGCGGCCTGACCATTGGCGCCATCTACCTGTTCGCTGGCTTCGGCATCGGCGCCGCCATCCCGGCCGACTCCATCGACCCCGACTACGGCATGATCGTCGCAGTCCAGACCATGGTGGGCGATTCCGTGCTCTTCAAGGTCATCTGCATCGCCTTCCTGATCACCCTGTTCGCCAACATGGCCGCCTGGTCCTTCGGCGTCAACTCCGTCGCCCGCTACGCCGCCGAGCACGGCAACATGCCCAAGGTCTTCGCCTCGATGGTCTCCGAGGACGACATGCCCAACGGCGCCAACCTGGTCAACGCCGTCGTCGCCTCCCTGGTCCTCTGCCTGCAGCTCGTTCCCGTCGACGCCATCTCCGACGGCGTCTTCTGGATGCTCTTCGGCACCTCCGTCGTCTTCCTGCTGCTCACCTACATCCCGATGTTCCCGGCGTTCCTCAACCTCCGCAAGAACGACCCCGACCGCGAGCGCATCTTCACGTTCCCGTTCAAGGGCGCGATGATGAAGGTCATGCTGGCCATCCCCTGCATCGAGCTGATCCTGGCCATCGTCGCGACGCTGGCGCCGTTCTCCGCCGCCGAGGTCGGCGAGAAGGTCCCGATGATCATCATCTTCATCGTGCTCGTGCTCATCGGCGAGGTCGTCCGCGTCGTCAGCGCCAAGGGCCGCGAGACCGAGTACAAGGGCCTCACCCCCGAGCTGGCCGCCCAGCGCCTCGCCGAGGAGGCCGAGGAGAACTAGGGCACCCGGTTCCGGGCACCCCGGCCTCTCCGGGGGCGTGCCCGGGCGACGGGTCCGCCAACCATCCCCCGGGGCGGGTGCGGGCGATAGCTCCGGCAGCCGCCGACCGCCCCGACCCCTCTCCCGTATCCCTCGTGCGTCCCGTCTCCGCGCACCTGGCTACGTCGTCGCCCGCCGGTGCGACCCCGTGAAAACCGGCGCCGGGCGCCCCGACCCCTGCCGGGGGACGGGCGCCCGCCATCTCTTGGTCCTAGGCCGCGGGCAGCCCGCCCGCGGCAGACGATCGTTCGGTTTGGAGGAAATCTTATGCGTACGATCACCGAGTCCGAGTCCACCCCGAGGGCCGACGGCTTCTTCATGCCCGCCGAGTTCGCCCCCCAGGACCGCGTGTGGATAGGCTGGCCCCACCGCACCGACACCTGGGCCCACGGCGCCAAGCCCGCCCAGAAGCAGTATGCCGCCATCGCCCGCGCCATCTCCGAGTTCACCCCGGTCTATATGTGCGCCAACCAGGTCGACTACGCCAACTGCAAGGCCGTCTTCGAGAACGACGAGAACGTCACCGTCGTCGAGATGACCACCGACGACGCCTGGTTCCGCGACACCGGCGCCACCTACGTCATCAACGGCAAGGGCGATAAGCGCGCCAACCACTGGCACTTCAACGGCTACGGCGGCCTCGTCGACGGCCTCTACTTCCCGTGGGACAAGGACGAGCAGATCGCCCTCAAGATGGCCGAGCTCTCCGGCTGCCGCCGCTACCGTCCCGACGACATGATCCTCGAGGGCGGCTCCATCACCGTCGACGGCGAGGGCACCCTCGTCGTCACCGACCAGTGCCTCCTGTCCCCCGGCCGCACCTGCTCCGCGGTGCTCGAGGAGGAGGAGGACCCCGAGTCCCTCTGGCCCAAGTACCGCAAGAAGTTCGAGCCCTGGAGCGAGGAGCTTCGCGGGTACATGACCGAGCACCTCAAGGACTACCTCGGCGTCGAGAAGGTCATCTGGGTCAAGGAGGGCATCGACCCCGAGGAGACCAACGGCCACATCGACGACGTCGCCACCTTCATCGCCCCGGGCGTCATGGTCTGCATCTGGACCGACGACCCCGAGTACCCGTTCTACGAGCAGTGCCACGCCGCCTACGAGACCCTCTCCAACGCGGTTGACGCCAAGGGCCGCAAGCTGAAGGTCTACAAGCTCTGCATGCCCGTGAAGCCGCTGTACATGGACCAGGCCTCCTGCGACACCATCGACGCCGACGAGAACGCCGAGCCGCGCGTCCCCGACGAGCCGCTGATCGCCTCCTACATGAACTACCTCGTGACCAACCACGGCGTCATCGTCCCGCAGTACGGCGACGAGAACGACCAGCTGGCCGTCGACACGCTCCAGGAGATCTACGACGAGGTCTGGGGCGAGGGCGTCTACAAGTGCGTGGGCGTCAAGTCCGACCAGGTCGTCTACGGCGGCGGCAACATCCACTGCATCACGCAGCAGGAGCCGTCCGCCTAATAGCCCGGCTTGCCGGGGCGCGGCACCCTCCCGTCCATTCGCCGCCTGCGCACCGAAGCGCGCGGCGCCCCTCTTTCACGGGAGTCCGCCGCACCCCGGAGGCCCGGCCGGCCGGGCGAACGGGGCCGCCTGGCCGGCCGGCCGGGCTTTCCCCGGGCGCTCCGCTGCCTCCACACCGGAGCGCCCCTCCCCTTCGATTGGATACCCGCCTGGCCTGGGACCTATCGCGGGTTAGGCCAATTGTTCGCTTGGATATCCCAGGTCAGGCGCGTATCCAATTGCCGAAAGTTCCCGGTCGTATACGCGGCCGTCTTGATCGGAGTATCCATGTACCAGCGTATTTAATTACTGCGCTGGAATAGAACGCATGTTTGACAAATTAATTTAGCATCAGACAGCGGGCGCAGTTTCAGTCGAATCCGTGCCCGCTGCTGTATGTGTGAACAGTGCGAATAGGGGATGTAGCCCTGTTCACACCTGGACCCATATCGGCACCGGTCAATGCCCACGATGCTTCTGCTTACGCTTCAACTTCCGCTGCTCGAAGCGCGCCGCTTGGGGCTCGGGTCGCTTCTGTCCATCAGGGATGCATTCACGAAGGTCCTCATCGCCCGCGCGGGAGTTCGAACGCGCGCAAATCGATCCGGACGCAAGCGAAGCCCCAGTCAGCTCCATGACTTATGGGAAAGCCGCCCTTTGCAGGCTTCTTACCCTTGTTGTGGCGGTTGTTGTTACCAGTGCTGTTTGCATTCGCATTGGCAGAGGAGCTGTCGCCGTTGCCCCCCGTATTCGTCAGTACCGGGCTGGGTGGTTGCCTTTCAGTCTGCATGCAAGGTGAGCTCGGGCCCAGCGCCGTCTTTTTATAAGCGCTTTGGCGAAAACGTCTTGCTTATCAGGAGGATTTAAGTCCCAATTAAGAAAGGAGCGGAAAGAGAGCCATATGCAATAGCAATGATGGTTGATTTCCGATCTCAGCCGAACACATTGAGCTGACGGCACGCTCCCGCAGTCAACCGAACGCCCCCGCGGCCCCTCTCGGGCCCCGGGGGCGCCATTTTCCCAGTTGAAGGAATGGTGGAGATGTGTTTCGATGGGTCCGGTGGCCATGCTCCGCCCGCCGCCCGGCACCTCTTCCCAGACTCAGCCGGACGGTCGGTCCGTCTATTCCGTTTTTTCTCCTAGGCTAGGCCAGCGGGGCATCGCCCCTCTCTGCGCGCGCCCTCTCGATGAGCCCCGGCGTCAGGTCGAGGTCGCCGAGCGGCACGTCCCCCACGCCGTAGGCGTCCAGCAGCGCCGCCGCGTCCTCCCCGAGCATCGCCCTGAAGGCGCGCGCGGGCGTCGCGAAGCCGAGCGCGCCGCGGGGCTCGGAGTTCACGTGCGACATGGCCAGCGCCAGGTCGGCCGGGGCGAGCCGGTCGAACCTGATTCCGGCGCCCTTGGGCAGCAGCTTCCTGATCTCGACGTGGTTGCGCTCGCAGGCGCCCTTCTGGTCGCTGCGCCTGGGGTCGCAGTAGAACAGCCTCGTCTCGCCCGGCCCCTCGCCGAGCAGCGCCGCGATCGCCGCCTCGTCGGAGAACTCGGCGCCGTTGTCGGTGAGGACGGCGCGGAACACGCGGCGCGTCCCGTCGGCGCCGAGGATGGCCCGGACGCCCTCCAGGGCGCCCGCGACGCACCCGGCGGTCTTCTCCTCCAGCGGCAGCGCGAGCTGGAGCCTGCTGGGGCGGTGCAGCAGCGTGAGCAGGCAGGCGGAGTCCTCCCGGGCCCCCTCGACGGTGTCCATCTCCCAGGCCGCGGCGCACGCGTCCTCCCCGAGGGCGAGGAACGCGGCATGCGACCTGCGGGCGGAGTGGCGGGTCGCCGCCCGGCCCGCGGCGCGCTTCCTCGGCCTGTAGCCGACCTTGCGCCTGAGCTCCATGTTGGTCATGCCGTCGTAGCCCGCCGAGACCCAGCGGTAGATGGTCGACGGCGACAGGTCCACCGGGCCGCCTGTTAGCGCTAACGTATAAATAACCAAATCAACTGGCATAACCTCACCAATCACACTGGCCTTTTGGCGCCAACCGCGCTGGTGTACTTTCACCAACCTTTGTCAGGAAATATGCTCCTCCTGTTCGTTGATCCAGGAAGGAGCGCAAGGTTGGAAAGGAATGTGATGGGAGAGCTTGACATGTATCGCCAAGCGGGAACTACGCCGAATTTCTCCGACGTGGCAAGACGCTACGGGATGGACCGGCACACGGTTGCCAAGCTTTGGCGCAACGGGTCCGACGTTTCCGACGGGCGATCCGAGAAGCCGAGCGGCTTCGATGAGTACCGGGAGGTCATCGCGCAGAAGGCGGGCCTTCCGGGCGTTACCAAGAAGGCGATCCACGAATACCTCGTTGACAGGTATGGCGAGGAGAAGGTGCCGAAGTACCCGACGTTGACCGAGTACATGCGCAAGCACCAGATAGCTTGCGGCACGCCGCCCGGCGGCCCGGTCCCGCATCCGCGATTCGAGACCCCGATGGGAGTCCAGCTCCAGTTCGACTGGAAGGAGGACATCAGGATGACCGACGTCAACGGCGAGATCTTCGAATTCAACGTGTTCTCCGCCATCCTCGGGGCCTCAAGGCTGAAGAGGTACCGCTACTCTAAGACCAAGACCGCCGACGACGTGCTCGCTTGCCTGCTTGACGTCGCCGTCGCCAACGGCGGATTCACAGAGACCTGCCTTACGGACAACATGTCGTCGCTGGTCTCGTTCAGCAAAGGCGGGCGCAAACGCAGCGAACGCGCCGACAGGTTCGCCAAGGAGGCGGGAACCAGAATCGAGTACTGCGCACGCAGGTCGCCCGAGACCAAGGGCAAGGACGAGTCGGCAAACAGGTTCCTAAGCCGCCTGCGCGCATACGACTTCGACTTCGACGGCGAGGACGAGCTCATCGCGATCATCGCGAACATAGAAAGGCGCGCCAACCTGGAGCCCCACGAGGCGCTCGGCGTGCCGCCTGCCGTCGCCTTCCTCAAAGAGAAGGACTACCTGCGCCCGATCGGCAACCTGCGAGCCCTCCAGGAGATGGTCGGCGACGTGTCGGACCAGGTCGTGCCCAGCACCATGCTCGTCAGATGCAGGGGCCGGGAATGGTCGGTCCCGAGGAGATGCATCGGAAAGAGGGTGAGGCTGCTGGCCATGCCCGGGGGCCAGCTGCGCATAAGCATGGACGGCCAGCTGGTGGCGCTGCACGACATGTCCAAGGCGTCCGGAAGGATCAACTACGACCCGGCCCACTACGAGGAGGCCCTGTCCTCGAAGCGAAGGTATGCCGACGAGGACATCCAGGCGGCGGCCAGGGAGAACCTGCGAATCATAGGAGAGTCGGAAGACGCGTGGAGGTAACGATGGGCTCATTGGGGGAATCGAGCACGTATGTGCGGATGATGAACGGCTTGGAGGCCTTGGGGCTCGATGCGATGGCATCGGCGCTGCCTGGGTACGAGGCGATGGTCTCCGGCGGGGAGATGGACTTCTGCACGGCAATCATGGAGCTTGCGGCCATGGAGGTGGACAGGAAGAACAGCAAGGAGATGGAGCGCCGCGTGAAGTCGGCGGGCTTTCCCTACGTGAAGACCCTGGACGACTTCGACTTCGGATTCCAGCCGAGCGTCCACAAGCCCACGGTGATCGGGCTGTCGTCCCTCGGCTTCCTGGAACGGGCGGAAAACGTGCTGCTCGTGGGAAACCCGGGCGTGGGAAAGACCCACATCGCCATAGCGCTGGGCGTGGAGGCCGTCCGTGCCAGGAAGGAGGTCCGCTTCATAGATTGCGCAAGGCTCGTCGCCGACCTGAAGGACGCGGCGTCAAGGGGCCTGGTGGAGAAGAGGATCAAGTACTACGCCCACTGCACGCTGCTCATCATCGATGAGCTGGGCTACCTTGACATCGACGACGAGGGGGCCGACCTGCTGTTCAGGCTGGTGTCGGCGCGCTACGAGCATCGGTCCACGATAGTGACGACGAACGTGGGAATCGGCGCATGGGCCGACGTATTCGGGGATGCGGTGACCGCCTCCGCCATCGCCGACAGGCTCGTGCACCACTGCACGCTGCTGAAGATAACGGGTCCCTCGTACCGAATGAAGGACCTTCCCAGGGATACGAAAAGGATTGGAGAGGGGGCCTAACTGGTGAAAGTGCACCAGCGCAAATGGTGCGATCCCGCCAGCGCGATTGGTTTTGCCGGCCAGCAAAATTGGTGAAATTTATATTGACGTTAACACCGCCGTTGCGCGCCGCCATCTGCTCGGGCGACAGCCCCCGGCGCAGGCAGTCCCTTATCGCCTCCAGCCTGGCCGCCGCGGCGGGCTCGTCGGCGTCTATCCCGCGCCTG
>NZ_JBQKDO010000019.1:0-26060 GCF_052121795.1 Collinsella sp. LCP19S3_B7 | reverse complement strand
GTTCCGTTAGCGCAGTTGGTGAAAGTACGTTAGCGGGGTCGGCGAAAGCGCGTTAGCGCATTCGGCGAGATGCGTTTGCGAAAGTGGTCAATTTTAGATTAGCGCTAACACCTTGCCCCTGTAGGAGTTGTACCTGTGGTAATCGGTCTCGCGGCGGATCCCGCAGCTGATGCCCATCTCGTGCATCATCTTGAGCGCCGTCTTGTCGGCTATGCGCACGCCCCGCTCGGCGCGCAGGCACATGGCGATCTGCCTGTGGCCGCACCCGTTGGCGGTGCGCGAGAATATCTCGGCGGCGGCCTCCCAGAGCTCGGGCCTGGTGGGAGCCTTCGGGTGCGACAGCGCGTAGTAGTAGCTGGACCGGGCCATGCCGGCGCACTCCAGCAGGCGCCCCAGCCCGTGCCCCTCTTCGCGCAGGACCCTCACGGCCTCGACCTTCGCCCTGGTCAGAGCCCGTCCCTCTCGACCAGGGCACGCAATTTTTTTAGGTAGGCCACCTCGGTCTCGAGCCTTCGGCAGCGCTCCTCGAGCTCCTCCTCGCGGGTCCGCGGCCTCGCCTTGGAACCGCTCGGCCGGCCCTTGGGCCTCGGGCGCAGGGCCTCCGCGCCGCCCCGGCGGTAGAGCGCGCACCATCTCTTGAGCGGCGACATCGACATTATGCCGAACGCCGCCATCGCCTCGGCCTTCGTCATGCCGCCGTCGACCACGGCGGAGGCTGCGGCGACCTTCTGCTCGTATGTGTACCTGGCCTGCTTGCCGTCCATGGATAGCAGCACCTCGCTTCCGAACGACCGGTATACGTAGAGCCATTGTCTCACGGTGTCGCGCGGGACCGACAGCGCCTTCGCCGCCGACTCGGAGCCGTGGCCTCGCTCGAAGAGCCCGATCGCCGCCTTCCTGGCCACGATGTCGTGCTTCACCCTCAAGTCGACACGCATAAAAAGCCTCCCATTTCTCATGTCCAAGAAATGGGAGGCAGTTCACACTACGTGCGGCGGGGGTTCTTTCGTCCTGCGGAGTGCGCCTGGGTGTGGGCTCCATAAGGAGCTTGGCCCTAGTGACCCCGCGCAGTTCTGTAGGAAAACCGCGCACCAGGAAGAGGTGCGTGCGCGGTTTTCCGGTTGCCGCTCGCCTGGGGTGGGACGGGGCGTACATTTTTGGGAGTTTTCAGCAGCCGGGTGCGCATGCATACGGGATTTTGGGCGAAAGTCAGGCGCCGTGAGCCGCATCCTGTAGAAAATGAGTGATCCCTGAGGTGCTAAGGGCTCAGAATCAGGGTTTTCAACGCGGTTTTGTGGGCCCGTTCCTGTTCCTTTGGGCTCCAGGATGCTGAAAACTCCAAAATTTGCACGCCGCCCTCTGGGGTACCTGTGGGCAAAAAGCAACCGTCCCGCCGAAGTATGCATTCGACGGGACGGTTTATGCGGTTTATGTATATAGCCGATTCAGGATGCGTTGCCAACTTGTTAGAACTTGACGGTCGGGGCCTGGCGGGCGGCTTCGGCGGCCTCGAAGCCCTGGCGCTCCTTAAACTGGAAGATGCCGGCAAAGATAACGGCCGGGAACGTCTGGATGGCGTTGTTGTAGCTGAGCACGCAGTCGTTGTAGCTCTGGCGCGCGTAGCTCACCTTGTTCTCGGTGTCCTCGAGCGTAGCCTGGAGCTGCATAAAGTTGGTGTTCGCCTTAAGGTCGGGGTAGGCCTCGGCCACGGCAAAGAGCTGGCGCAGTGCACCGGTCAGCACGTTGTCGGCTTCCATTTTGGCCTCGGGGGTGGTGGCGCTTACGGCGGTGTTGCGCGCGTTGATCACGGCGGCGAGCGTGTCCTGCTCGTGCTTGGCGTAGCCCTTGACGGTCTCGACCAGGTTGGGGATCAGATCGTTGCGGCGCTGCAGCTGCGTGTCGATGTTCTGCCAGGCGTTATCGATGCGATTGCGCTTGGTAACCATGTTGTTGTAGATGCCAGCGATGGCGCAGACGATCACAACGACAACAACGATACCGATGATGACGGGAAGCATGATGTCTCCGTTTCGAATGGCAGCGGCGTTTTGCGCCGGCCGTTGTTGGTATAACGTATCTAGTATACCCGCAACCTTTGGCGGTGCCGAACTTTCCGGTAAGCGTTTTGTTTCAACCAGGGAGGGGGCGCCAATATCGAACGGTTGGTACAGGTGTAAGATATGCGACAAATTACGGAATGCTGTCTACGCCTTGAGGATGGCGATACGGATGGACCTTCGCATCAAGAAAACCTATCGTGCCCTGTTCGACGCCTTTACCGAGCTTTTGGAAGAGCATCGGTTTGAGGATTTGACGGTTGCCATGCTTTGCGACCGGGCCCTGATTCGCCGCACGACGTTCTATAAGCATTTTCGCGATAAAAACGATTATTTTGCCTTCTATATCGATGAGCTTATGACGGGCTTGCCGCAAAACCAGACCGACGCAGCGGACGCGGAGCCGCTTGTGGATGTACAGGCGCTTCGCCATGAGGTCTTTGACGATGCCATGAATATGGTTCTGGCGCATGAGCAGCTCATGGATAACCTTTTGGCGAGCAGCATGTCGGGCATGCTGACCGGCATGATTTGCGACCGCATCGCTCATTCCATCCGTGAGCGCGTGATGAGATCGCTTGCCGAAGACGCCCTGGCGCCCGTTTCGCTCGAGACGACATCGGAATTTATCGCCGGTGGCATTATTCGAGTGTTCACAAATTGGTGGGAATCGGGCCACGATCTTGAGCGTCGACCCGAGATGGCCGACGTGGTCGATGCGCTGTTTGAGCGCACCATGACGCCGGTGAATCACTAAGGTGGCGGAGAGAGGGGGATTCGAACCCCCGGAACGCTCTCGCGCTCAACGGTTTTCAAGACCGCCGCATTCAACCGCTCTGCCATCTCTCCGTGAGTCGTAATGATAGCATCGTTTTGAATTTGCAACAGGGAAGGCGAACGATGACGATCACCGAAATCGACGAGAAGTTCATGCGCGAGGCGCTGGCGGAGGCGCGCGCCGCTGCGACAGTGGGCGAGGTGCCGATTGGTGCTGTGGTGGTGCGTGCGGGCGAGATTGTCGCGAGGGCGCATAATCGCCGTGAGCTCGACCAGGACCCTTCGGCACATGCCGAGTTTTTGGCCCTGTGCGCCGCCGCTCAGACGCTTGGGCGTTGGCGCCTTTCCGATTGTACGGTCTACGTGACGCTCGAACCCTGCTGCATGTGCGCGGGGCTTATGGTTAACGCGCGCGTGGGGCGTTGCGTGTATGGTGCGGCCGATGCCAAGGCGGGCGCGGTGGGCTCGCTGTATGACCTCAATGCCGATTCGCGCCTGAACCATCGGTTTAATGTGACCGCCGGCGTGCTGGCAGACGAGTGCCGTGAGGTGTTGAGCGGCTATTTTAGTGGGCTGCGTGACACCGATGGTGCTGTCTGCGGTTGTGGGGCCGATCTTGAGGCGCATGTCGCTCATGCCGAGGCACTTGCGGGTGTTGGGAATCTCGCCGACGAGACACTCAACTTTGGTCCTGTGCAGCGCCGGCCCCGCCGTGTGCTGCTGGCGATCGATTCCTTTAAGGGCAGCGTTTCGAGCGCGCAGGCGGAGGCGGCCGTTGCCGAAGGCGTGTGCCAGGTGTGGCCCGATGCCGAGCTGAGCGCTTTGCCGCTGGCAGATGGTGGCGAGGGAACGCTCGATGCCGTCGCCGCGCGCGGCGGCGAGCTTTTGACCTGCGAGGTTGCAGGGCCCTTGGGCGATCGCGTGTCTGCCCGGATGCTGGTGGACGGCGAGCACGAGTCGGCTGTAGTTGAGATGGCCGAGGCGGCGGGTATTGGGTATTCGCCCTGCACGGAATCGGCGGCGCTTGCGGCTTCGACCTATGGCGTGGGAGAGCTCATGCTTCGCGCGGTCCGTGCTGGGGCAAAGACTATCTATATTGGCTTGGGCGGCAGCGCTACCAACGATGGCGGCGCCGGTATGCTGCGGGCGCTGGGCGCGCATCTTGTCGATGAGTGTGGCTGCAATATCGCCCCCGGTCTTGCGGGTCTCGAACACGTGGCGAGTATCGATTTGGCGCCAGCGCTTCGGGCGCTGAATGGAGTGCGTATCGTGGTGCTTTCCGATGTTGAGAATCCGCTCGTGGGGCGCCGAGGCGCCCTGACGGTGTTTGGCGGGCAGAAAGGCCTGCCGACGGGTGACGTCGAGGCGCTGCGCGGGTACGACGGCTGGATGGTCGGCTACGGTCGTCTGCTCGATGCAGCGATTTTCGAGATGCGAGCCCAGAAGCTTCTGCGCGCGCCCGAGGGCGCACGGTCATTTGGATCGGTGCTTGGTGTGCCCGGTGCCGGTGCCGCCGGCGGCTTGGGTGCCGCGCTGCTGGCGCTCGGTGCGGAGCTGCGCTCGGGCGTGGAGACGGTGCTCGATTTGATTGGGTTTGACGAGTGTGTGCGCGATGCCGACCTGGTCATAACGGGCGAGGGCAATATGGACGAGCAATCCGCCGCCGGTAAGGCGCCGGTGGGCGTGGCCCGTCGTGCGAAGCGATATAGCAAGCCGGTGGTCGCCGTCGTGGGCGGTCGTGCCGACAACCTGGATGCGGTGTATGGACAGGGTATCGACTTGGTTCTGCCGGTTTGCCGCAGGCCCATGCCCCTTGACCAAGCGCTCGACCCCCAGGAAGCCACAACCAACCTCATCTGTGCCGGCGAGGCAGCCGCTCGAGCCTACGACCTCGGCCGTATTTAAGTTTATCCAGGCAAGTCTCAATAAGTTGCGGTGGAATAGTTCCTGTTTTTGGCCTTGGCCGTAAAACAGGAACTATTCCACCGCAACTCAAAAGTAGTCTTTTTGGCCCCGTCCCAAATTAGCTACCTTGCCCCATCGGGCGGGAGCGGGTAAGATATACCGAGCGCCAAGCGCGCTCGATGGGTTCGGATGACGACATGTTCCGAATCTGGTCAGGTCCGGAAGGAAGCAGCCATAAGGAGCCTCTGTCGGGCATCCGAATCCATCGAGCGCACGGGCGCTTTTTGGTGCCGCGATGCGGTCCCGGTGCCGGCGGGCTGTTTGGTGTCTCGCTGGTCCTCGGCTTTGCCTGCGGGATCGCTCGACTACCAAACAGCCCGCCGGCACCGGGACCGCATCGTCCAAAAATCACCCGTAGAGGGCGCATTTATCTGAAGAATTGAATCCCGTGTCTTGCGGCGCTCGCTGGCGTTGCCAAAACATCGGCTGCTACATGCCTTGGGCGCTAGTGACCGTCGCCCTTACATCTGTAACGAGTTGCTTACGCATCTCCAGGGCTCGCCGTACTATCATGAATCAGATTGAAGAGAGATGATGATAGGGAGCGCCTTTTTATGATTGAGCTGCTCAGGCGTTTTGGTGGTAAGTTTCGCCGGTATATGGTGATTGGCCCTGCGTGTAAGTTGATCGAAGTGATCTTTGACCTGCTTACGCCGCTCGTGATTGCCCAGATGATCGATAAGGGTATTGGCGCACGCGATGTCAACGCCGTCGTCCACTACGGTATGGTGCTCGCCGCCATGGCTGTGATCGGCATCTCGTTTACGCTCGTCTGCCAAAAGATGGCGGCGCTCACCTCGCAGGGCATGGGCACCGACATCCGCGGCGCACTCTACCAGCACATCAATAAGCTGAGCTATGCTGAGCTCGATCGCTTTGGTACGCCGTCGCTCATCACGCGCATCACCAACGACGTCAACCAGGTGCAGCTTGCCGTGGCGCTGGGCGTGCGCATGCTCATTCGCTGGCCCTTTTTGGCGGTGGGCTCTATGTGCGCGGCCCTTGCCATCGACCTTAAGCTCGGCATCATCTTTTTGATTTGCACGCCCGCCATCGGCTTGGTGTTTTGGTTTGTCATGGCTCGCTGCATTCCGTATTACAAGCAGCTGCAGGCAAAGCTCGACCGCATCGCGCTTGTCTGCCGCGAGGGCCTTTCGGGCGCCCGCGTGGTCCGCGCCTTTGTGCGCGAGGATCACGAGCGCGAGCGCTTTGCCCTAGCCGCCGATGAGCAGGCGCATGTTGCCATCGCGGTGGGCAAGCTCTCATCAATCCTTAACCCCGTCACGTTTTTGGTGATGAACCTAGGCGTGTGCGCCATCCTGTGGGTGGGCGGCATCCAGGTCAACGTGGGCGAGCTTACGCAGGGCCAGGTTATGGCGTTCGTCAACTACATGACGCAGACGCTCACCTCCATCGTGTACGTCGCCAACCTGGTCGTGGTCTTTACCAAGGCGAGCGCCAGCGCGTCGCGCATCAACGAGGTGCTCAATTGTGAGCCGAGCATCACCGACGAGGGCAATCAGCCGGTCGCGCTGCCCAAGCCGAGCGAACTGGCGGGTGGCGCTGTTCCGGTTCCCGCACTGAGCTTTGACCATGCGAGCTTTTCGTTTGGCGCGGGCGCTGCCAACGCCGTCAACGATGTGACCCTGGAGCTGCCGGCGGGCAAAACGCTCGGCATTATCGGCGGCACGGGCAGCGGCAAGTCCACACTCGTCTCGCTTATCCCGCGCCTGTACGATGCGAGCGCCGGCAGCGTGAGCGTGATGGGCGCCGACGCGCGCACCTGGCCGCTCGACCAGCTGCGTCATGTGGTTGCGACCGTTCCGCAACGTGCATCGCTGGTGAGCGGCACTATCCGCAGCAACCTGACCTGGCGCGACGAGGCGGCAACCGACGAGGAGCTGTGGGCGGCGCTCGATATGGCGCAGGCCAGCGAGTTTGTGCGCAACAAGCCGCAGGGCTTAGATGCCCCGGTCGAGGCGGGCGGCAAGAACTTTAGCGGTGGCCAGCGCCAGCGCCTGACCATCGCACGTGCCCTGGTGGGCTCTCCGCAGGTTCTGATTATGGATGACTCCGCCTCGGCGCTCGACTTTAAGACCGATGCGGCGCTTCGCCGTGCCATTCGCGAGCGCAGCGTGCGCGGTGCCGCCGAGGGCGGGCTGCCGCTGACGACCATCATCGTGAGCCAGCGCGTCTCGACCGTGCGCGACGCCGACGTGATTTGCGTACTCGACCATGGCTCGGTCGCGGGCCTGGGCACGCACGATGAGCTGTATGCAAGCTGCCAGCTCTACCGAGAGATTTGCCAGTCGCAGCTTCGCCGCGAGGAGCTCGAGGGTCAGCAGGGGAGTACGGCGCCCACGCCCGCTCCAAGCCCCGCGCCCGTCCCAGGCGCCCCGACCGCCCCCGCATCCGTCTGCGCAAAGGAGGGCTGCTAAATGAATCCCTACACTTCCTCCGGTTCGGTCGCCACGATGACGGCCAACGTGTCCGGCAACGATAACCTCAGTGACTTGGGTGACGGCCCGCGTCAGCCCGGCGATCCCGAGCGCTATCCCGTGGGCGCGGTAACTCGCCGCCTGCTGGGCTATGTTCGTCCGCACCGCATTTCGTTTGTAGCGTCGTTTGTGAGTGCCGCCGCTTCGGTGATCTTGCAGCTCTACACGCCCATCCTCGTCGGCGAGGGCATCGACTTGATCGTCGCCGCCGGGCAGGTGGACTTCGACGCGCTGCTGCCGCTTGTCACCAAGCTCGCGATTGTCGTCGTAGGTGCTGCGGCTTTCCAGTGGCTGCAGGGCTACTGCGTCAACCGCCTGTCCTACGAGACGGTGTGCGACATGCGCGTGGAGGCGAGCGACAAGCTCAGCCGCATGCCGCTCAGCTTTATCGACAGCCACGCCCACGGCGACCTCATGAGCCGCGTGGTTAACGACGTCGATCAGGTGGGCGATGGCCTGCTGCAGGGCTTTACCCAGCTTTTCACCGGCGTTATCACCATCGTGGGCACGCTCGCGTTTATGCTTTCCATCAACCTGACCATGACGCTCGTGGTGGTGTTCGTCACGCCGCTTTCCATTTTTGCAGCCGGTGCTATTGCCAAGCTCTCCAACAAAAGCTTTACGGCACAGCAGCGCATCCAAGGCCAGCTCGGCGGTCATATCGAGGAGTACGTGGGCGAGCAGAAGCTTGTCGACGCCTTTGCCTATGGCTCCAACGCGCAAGCGAGCTTCGATGCCCTCAATGCCGAGCTCTACACCGCGGGCGAGCGCGCGCAGTTTATGGGTTCGCTCTCCAACCCCGGCACGCGCTTTATCAATAACATCATCTATGCCGTGGTCGCTGTGATCGGCTGCGCGGGCGTGATCACGGGCGTGCCGGCGGCGCTTACGGTGGGCGGCGTGCAGATCTTCCTGTCCTATGCTAACCAGTACACCAAGCCGTTCAACGAGGTCACCAACGTTATTACGCAGATCCAGGCGGCGTATGCCTCGGCGCGCCGCATGTTTGCGCTGCTCGATGCGCGCGAGCAGGAGCCCGACGCGTCGGACGCTATAGAGCTTGCCGCACCGCAGGGCGAGGTCGCCTTTGAGCATGTGGACTTTAGCTACGTGTCCGACCGCAAGCTGCTGCAGGATATCTGCATCGAGGCCAAGCCCGGCATGCGCTTTGCCCTGGTCGGCCCTACGGGCTGTGGCAAGACAACGCTCATCAATTTGCTGCTGCGTTTTTATGATATCGATGCCGGCCGCATTGCGGTCGATGGCCGTTCCTCGCGTGACTACACGCGCGCAAGCCTGCGCCGTGCCTTTGGCATGGTGTTGCAGGATACGTGGCTGTTCGAGGGCACGGTGGCAGATAACATAGCCTACGGCTGTCCCGATGCCACGCGCGAGCAGGTTATCGAAGCTGCCAAGCGCGCGCATGCGCACAAGTTTATCGTGCAGCTGCCACAGGGCTACGACACGGTGATTGGCGAGGACGGCGGCACGTTTAGCCAGGGTCAAAAACAGCTGCTGTGCATCGCTCGCGTCATGCTCACCGACCCGGCGATCTTGCTGCTGGACGAGGCGACCTCGAGCATCGATACCCGCACCGAGCTGCAGGTGCAGGCGGCATTCGACGAGCTCATGGCCGGTCGCACAAGCTTTGTGGTGGCGCACCGCCTGAGCACCATTCGCAACGCCGACTGCATTCTGGTGATGCGCGACGGCGAGATTATCGAGCGCGGCACACACGACGAGCTGCTGGCGGCAGACGGCTTCTATGCCGATCTTTACCGCAGCCAGTTTGCCCAGTAGGGGCCACCGATTAGCGGCCGGTGGTTTACATCTGTCACGTTGGTACTAAGATATTCATCTAATAAATTGCATTAGTGGCTTTAGTTTTGGGGGAAACGAGGCAACGTGACTATGACGTGCTCTTTGGTGGTTAACAGTAAGGGCGGCAATACCAGGATGGTTTCGGGCGCGATCAAGCGCGCTCTGCAGGCTGCGGGTGTTGAGTTTGTCCATGCCGCGGCGTTGAGCGACGATGCGGATGCAGATCAGGTTGCGCTCGAGGCGCAGGGCGCCTGCGCGGCCGACACGGTGCTCGTCGGTTTTTGGTGTGACAAGGGCGCGTGCACGCCTTCGGTCGCGGCGTTGCTCTCCACCTTGCACGGCAAGCGCGTCTTTTTGTTTGGCACCTGCGGTTTTGGCGCCGACCAGAGCTATTATCAGCAGATTATCGATCGCGTGACCTCTAATTTGGCCAATGATGCCGAGCTTGTAGGTTGGGCGATGTGCCAGGGCAAGATGGGCCCTGCGGTCAAGCAGCGCTACGAGGCCATGCTCGAGCAAGATCCCGACAACGCCCGCGCTAAGTTGCTGCTCGACAACTGGGTTGCCGCGAAGGACCATCCGACCAAGGAAGATCTGGACAACATGGCGGCAGTCGCCAAGAAGGCCGTGCTGGGCGAGTAGGTCTATCGCTGCCGCGCGTGCGAAATAATACAGAAGCGAAAGCCTCGAAATCCTCGAGGCTTTTTCTTGACACTCGCGGGAGCAACCGTGGCAAGCGTTTGGCGAGCGCAGTTTCTCTTCAGCCCACTCAGCCCGCAACGGGTGAGGGGCGACGGCAGGCGGAGGTACGGGAAAGGTCTGTCGCGAGTTCCGCACGCATAGGGGGCCACTTAATGTGGCCCCCGTCTTGCGCAGGACTGTTTGAGCAGCAGGCCTTTCCCGTACCTCCGCCTGCCGTCGATTCGGGCCCCCGACCCCGTTACTTGATCCCCGCTACTTGATCTTGGTCGTACCCGGCGCCAGGTTGGGGTCGGTCTCGTTGGCCTCGGTCTGGAGGTGTTCGGTGTACACGTTCTTGCCGTCGCGGAACATCTCGTAGTACTGCATCTTGGCGTAATCCTCGAGCGCCTTGGTGGCCGCCGCGGCGACGGCGTCGTCACCGGTGACGTTGGAGGAGAGCGCCCAGCGCAGGCTAGCGTCCTCGTAGCCCACCGAGTTAATGGCGGGCAGCGACTTGCGCAGCGTCATGTGCGCTTTCTGGTAGTCGGTCAGTGGTGCGCCGATCAGCTGCATCAGCTGGGTGGACAGGTAGTTGATGGACAGATCGTCGACCTCGCTCGTCTGGTCGCAGCCGGCAACGTCGTAGTTGGCCCAGATGATGTAGTCGGTCTGCCACAGGCGCTCCTGATGCGTAGCGTCGTCCTCGCCGGTAAACCACTTATCGTTGAGCTTGGACGGGAAGAACGGCTGGTGGTCGCCCCAGAACACCACGACCACCTTGCGGTCGAGATTGCGCAGGGCATTGAGGAAGTAGCGCAGCGCCTGGTCGGACTGCTCGATGCACGAGACGTACTCGTCGACATCGGAGAGTGTGCCGTCCTCGATGGTCTTGGCGTCCAGATCGGTCGTGTCGATGTTCAGGTGCATCTGCTTATCTGCCGGCAGCAGGCCCGTATCGTAGCCCGAGTGGTTCTGCATGGTCACGTCAAAGATGAACTGCGGGTCGGCGTTCTGGTTGAGCAGCTCAAGGATTTTGTCGTAGGTTGCCTGGTCGGTCACCATGCCGCGCAAGGTGTCGGCTCCCTGGAAGTCGTTGATAGACAGGAACTGGTCAAAGCCAAAGTCCTTGTAGACGTTCTCACGGTTCCAGTTGGTTGCGTGGTTGGGGTGCATGGCCGTTGTGGAATATCCGAGCGACTTGAACTGCTCTGCCAGGTTTCCGGACGTTTCCATGTTGTAGATGGTGTAGGGGTACACGCCCGAGCCCAGGTTGGCCATGGAGTTGCCGGTCATAAACTCGAACTCGGTATTGGCGGTGCCGCCGCCGTAGGCGCTCACGTAGAGCTTGCCGCGGCTGAGGCAGTCGGACAGGTTCTTAAAGTACTGCGGGCCCTCGTAGCCGGCGTGCATCTCCTGATAGATCGAAAGATCCGAGAAGGTCTCGTTCATAATGGCGATGACCGTGGGCTTCTCGCTATCGAACTGCTCTTGGGCGGCGGTACGGGCGTCGCTTGTGGCGGCATCGGACTTGTCATAGGCCTTGGCATACTTTTTGAGCGTTGCCTTGGCGTCGTCGGCGGAGTAGTTGGCGGGTTTGGGCGGTTTGATGGACTGTGCCGCACTAATAAAGGCAGGCAGATAACCCTCGCGCCAGTAGCTCTCGAGCGGGCGCCAGGTGTAGACGGTGATGCCGAGGGTGTTGTAGTAGTCGATAAGCGTGACATGCGCGGTCACGCCGCCCAGGCACAGCACCGCTACGAGCAGGTTGGTGAGCAGCATGCGCTTGGCGTTGGCGGCACCCTTCTGACGGTGCGGTGCTACCAGGCCGGCGTACTCGCATAGCAGCATGGCGATGGCGGTAAAGCCCATGGACAGCACGCAGAACAGCGAGATCGAGTAGGTGTAGCCGTTGCCGGCGACCGCGGCGGCGGTGGAGATGGCCGAAAGGTCGCCCGGCTGGATGGGCATGGATTTAAACGTGATGACGAAGAACTCGGCAATGCCCAGGATAAAGAGGGCGAAGGCCAGGGCGGCGGGAGCTGCGCCGCGGCGCTGGAACAGGAAGAACAGGCCGACCATGAGCGTGGTGATGATGGCCCACTCGAGCAGTATGCACAGGGGGTAGACCCAGGTAAAGTCGTGGTTGGACGAGACCTCCATGCCCAGCAGCGCAAAGACGCCGGCGAGCAGCAGGCACAGCACGGCGGCGACGAGCGGTTTGCCCACAAAGGCGCCGCGCAGACGGGCGAGCTTGCCGGTGGGGGCGGGGGCGTCGGGCGCGGCGAACGCAAAGACGCGCGGGGCGATGCGGTCGCGTGCGATGCTGGCCCAGGCGCAGCCGGTGAGGATGGCATTGGTCAGAACGAGCATTACAAAGGCGAGCGGCTCGTTTTGGGCGACGAGGCCCATGGCGCCCCAAATGGTCAAAAAGACCTGGAACAGACCGAAGGCGACGCTCCAGGCAAGAGCGCCCTTGGCAACGGTGCCCGACTGCGCGCGAATGGCTTTGGCCTCGCGCAAGACAAGGAAGACGGTCGCCGCAAGACCGACGAGCGAGATGGCGGCTGCGAACATGCTGAGACTCCTCACAAGCTAAAACCTACGAAAGCGGGGGTTTACCCGATTGTTACCAAGATATGCGCTGCGATTGGTGGCTGCGCACAACAACCAGCCATATTAGCGCGCATGTGTGGCGGTGTGGCGCAATGTAGTGGCGACCTGCGCGATAATGGACGGGAATTACACGGAAACGTAAAGGCTTCTTAAAGAAATGGCGAGGTTAAGGCGATGAACGAGCAGGTTTGTATGACGAGTGCGGGCGACGTGGGCGCTGGCATGGGCGCGGGCGGCTATCCGGTCGAGACCACGGGCAACGCGGTGCTGGACATTTTGGAGCACCGTTCGTCCACGCGCGCTTTTGCGCGCGATGACAACGACCGTCCCGTAGCAGTGACCGACGAGCAGCGGGCGGCGATTCTGCATGCGGCGAGCCGCGCGCCATCGGCAGGCGCCATGATGATGTATTCCATCGTGAGTATCCGCGAGCAGACAACGCTCGATCGCCTGGCCGACCTGTGCGACCACCAGCCCATGATCGCCAAGGCGCCCTGGGCACTTATATTTGTGGTCGACTATGCCAAGTGGATCGATCTGTTTGAGCACGTGGGCTGCTTTGAGCCCGAGTTTGTCGAGCGCACGGGCAAGGCGCCCCGCCGCGCGCCGGGTTTAGGCGACTTTGCCATCGCGGCGCAGGATGCCGTGATCGCTGCCCAAAACGCCGTGGTCGCCGCCGAGGCCCTGGGGCTGGGGAGCTGCTATATCGGCGATGTCGTCGAGAACGCCGAGGAAGTTGCTGCGCTGCTGGACTTGCCGCCCTATACCATGCCGCTGTCGATGCTCATCATCGGCACGCCCCGCAAGGAGCGCCCGGCGATTGCGCATCCCGTGGTGAACCTGGTGCACGAGGAGCGCTATCGCCGCGCCGATGCCGCGACCATGGATGCGCAGGTGGCCGAGATGGACGCGATGTTCCGTCCGCATGCCCGCGAGGTGGGGGAGCGCGTCGTGGATATCTACACCCGCAAGCACACGAGCCCCTTTATGGCCGAGATGAGCCGATCCATGGAGTGGTGGTTCAAAAACTGGCTCGGAAAATGACGATTGTGACAAAGGGACAGTCCCTTTGTCACATTCCATATCGCCGCGGTGGCCTAAAGGCCGTATAAATGTTTATCTAGCTGGGAAAACAGTGCATTAAAACATGGGACGATTATCTATAATCCCCTCGAACGTTAAAGTTGGGAGGAAACCGGCTTATGGAACAAAAGGCCAAGGAGGCAGCCTCGCACGCTGCGATTCCTGTGAGCATCTCGGCGATGCTCGTCACGCTGGGCGTGGTGTATGGCGATATCGGCACCAGCCCCATGTATGTAACCAAGGCGCTCGTTGCCGGCAACGGCGGCATCGGAAGCGTCACGGAGGAGTTCGTGCTCGGCGCACTCTCCCTTGTCGTGTGGACGGTCACGCTGCTGACGACCGTCAAGTACGTGCTCATCTCGCTGCGCGCCGACAACCATGGCGAGGGCGGCATCTTTGCTCTGTACAGCTTGGTTAAGCGCTGCGGCAAATGGCTCATCATCCCCGCCATGCTGGGCGGCGCGGCACTGCTCGCCGATGGCATCCTCACGCCTGCCGTTACCGTGACTACGGCTATCGAAGGCCTGCGCACCATTCCGGCAGTCCATGCCGTGCTGGGCGACGATCAGGCCCGCGTCGTGGCCATCACGCTTGCCATCATCATTGCGCTCTTCTTGGTGCAGCGCATCGGCACGGCCAAGATCGGCCACGCCTTTGGCCCCATCATGACGCTGTGGTTCCTGTTCCTGGGCGGCACGGGTCTGTTCTTTGTCTTCCAGCACCCCGCCGTGCTGCTGTGCCTCAACCCGGTGCGCGGCATCGCCTTTTTGTTGAGCCCCAACAACCATGCGGGCATCATGATTCTGGGCAGCTGCTTCCTCGCCACCACCGGTGCCGAGGCGCTCTACTCCGACATGGGCCACGTGGGCCGTGGCAACATCTACGCAACCTGGCCGTTCGTTAAGTGCTGCTTGCTGCTGTCCTACATGGGCCAGGGCGCGTGGCTTATCAACAACGCCGGCAACCCGGAGCTCATGGGTATCGCCGACCTCAACCCCTTCTACCAGATGCTTACCCCGGGCCTGCGTCCCTTTGCCGTCGGCCTTTCCACCGTCGCGGCCATCATTGCCTCGCAGGCGCTCATCACCGGCGCTTTCTCGTTGGTGTCCGAGGCCAGCCGCCTGGACCTCATGCCGCACATGCAGGTCTTCTATCCTGCCGAGACCAAGGGCCAGCTCTATATTCCCATGGTCAACAACGTCATGCTTGTGGGCTGCGTCATCGTGGTGCTGCTGTTCCAGAGCTCGGCGCACATGGAGGCCGCCTACGGCCTGGCGATCACCCTGACCATGATGTGCACGACGCTGCTGCTCTTCTTCTACTTGCATGTTGATCGCGGCCTTAAGGTCGTCCCGTATATCTTCGTTGTGTTCTTCCTTATGCTCGAGGGCTTCTTCTTTGTGAGTTCGCTCACCAAATTTTTCCACGGTGGCTATTTCACTATTCTTATGGCCATGCTCATCATGGGCGTTATGCTGTGCTGGTACAACGGCACGGCGGTCGAGCGGCGTCAGTTTACGCTGCTGCCGCTGCGCAGCTATCTGCCGCAGCTCAAGCGCCTGCGCGACGACGATCGCTATGAGCTTATGAGCGACAACATCGTGTACCTGACCAAGGACACCAATACCGACTACATCGACCGCGATATCGTCTACTCGATTCTGGACAAGCATCCCAAGCGCGCCCGCGCCTGGTGGTTCGTGAACGTCGAGACCATGGACGAACCGCATACCTTTGCCTATTCGGTCGAGACGTTTGGCACCGACTATGTTTTCCGCGTGCATCTGTACCTGGGCTACAAGGTTAACCAGCGCGTGAACGCCTACCTGCGCCAGGTTGTTCAGGATCTGGCCGCCACTGGCGAGCTGCCGCCGCAGATGCATGACTACTCGGTCTACAAGGATCCGGGCAACATCGGCACGTTTAAGTTCGTCATGATCCGCAAGCTCCTGGCGCCCGAGAGTGACGTGGAGCCGAGCGAGCGCACGGCCATCACGCTCAAGTACATCATCCGTCGCTTTGCCGGTACGCCGGCGCGCTGGTATGGCCTGGAGAACTCTAACGTGAGCTTTGAGTATGTGCCGCTGTTCACCAAGTTCAAGGCTGTGAACAAGATGCAGCGCCTGGCCCCCAACGAGCGCCCGTAGTCGCCGACAGGTTACATGGAGTTGGCCTTCGATGGACAGGAGTGTGCGCCCTGCTCGCGCACGTGCTGTTTGTCTAACGACCGCAGACTGCAAAGGCTATAAACTTGGAACCACCACAAGGGAAACCGCCACAAAGGTGCTGTCCCTCTGTGGTGGTTTTTGTTTTTAAGAGAGGGGCGGGGTGCCGATGGACGTCCGTGCGGACGGCGATATTGCCGATAGCTTTTGGTGGCGGCGCACAACGCTGACACGTCGCAGCCCTCTGTATGACGCCTGCGTATCGGCGGGGCTGCTGGTCGCGGCGACGATTGTGGGTGCGCTGCTCGACCATCCTGGTCTCGCGCCGA
The DNA here is from genome assembly GCF_052121795.1 of Collinsella sp. LCP19S3_B7. Classification (NCBI taxonomy): domain Bacteria; kingdom Bacillati; phylum Actinomycetota; class Coriobacteriia; order Coriobacteriales; family Coriobacteriaceae; genus Collinsella; species Collinsella sp. LCP19S3_B7. The sequence goes on along the minus strand of NZ_JBQKDO010000019.1, from coordinate 10,071 downwards.
GCATCATGATCGTCTATGTGTTCGCCGTGCAGCTGTGCGCATTCTTTACCTGGAGCCGCCTGTATTGTTTGCTGAGCTCGGCTGCCGCCGTAGCGCTCTACAACTTCTTGTTTGTCGACCCGCGCTGCTCGCTATCGTTTATCGACCGCGTCTATCCCGGCATGTTCTTCATCATGTTTGTGGTCTCGCTTGTGTCGAGCTCGATTGCGTTGGCCCTGCGCCGCGCCTTGGCACAGGCTGCCGCCAGCGACCGTCGCACGCATATGGTGCTCGAGACCAACCGCATGCTGCAGCGGTGTTCCGATCAGCAGCAGATTGTGCATGCCATGGCAACGCAGCTGGCGCGTCTTTCGGGCTGTCCGGTCGTGTGGTACAGCGCCGACGCCGACGATGATGACTTGCTGCCGCGTGCGACGTACACGGCCGTGGGTGACGCCTCGCCGGTGCACCAGCTGACGCCCCAGATGCCGCCGCGGCTCTCGGCATCCGCCTATGTGGGAACGCCGCTCGATGCCACCTATGGCGGCTCGGCGTTTTATGGCGTCTACCTGACGGTTTGCGCAGGCGACAGCTTCGTGCGCTCGGGCGACCCCGCCTCGGTGGTGGGCGTGCTGGCTATCGTTGCCGAGCCCGACGTGCTGACGCACGAGGAACGGACACTTGCCGACGCCATCGTGAGCGAAGGCGAGCTGGCACTCGATCGCGCCCGCGCCATGGAGGCCCGCGAGGAGGCGGCGGTGCTCGCCAAAAACGAACAGCTGCGCGCCAATCTGCTGCGCTCTATCTCGCACGATCTGCGCACACCGCTTACCAGCATTTCGGGCAATGCCGACGTGCTACTCGACCAGGGTTCGACCGGCACGGCCGTGCTCGATAGCCAGACGCGCCGCGGCATGCTCCTTTCCATTCGTTCGGATGCGCAATGGCTCAACGCCACCGTCGAGAATTTGCTCGCCATCACAAAGCTCGAGGGCGGCGGCATGCATCTGTCGACCACGCTCGAGCTCATGGACGATATCGTCGAGGAGGCGCTGCGCCACGTGAATCCGGCTGTACGCGAGCACGATCTTAAGGTGGTGCCGTGCGACGAGCCGGCGCTCGTCAACGTCGATGCGCGCCTGATGGTGCAGCTGGTGGTGAACCTGGTGAACAACGCTATTGCCTATACGCCGTCGGGCTCGCATATCGTGATCTCGATTATGGCGAACGATGGACAGGTGGCATGTTCCGTCGCCGATGACGGTCCCGGTATTGCGCCCGAGGAGCGGGGCCGGATCTTTGAATCGTTCTACACTGTCAACCATGGCTTGGCTGATAGCCATCGCAGCGTGGGCTTGGGACTTTCGCTCTGTCGATCCATTATGTTGGCGCATGGCGGTAGCATAGAGGTTGCCGCGGCGGACCCGCACGGCTCGGTCTTTACGATTGGGCTTCCCGCCGCCGACGTTTCGTTTGATAAGGAGTAACGCTGTGTCGAACTCTGCCATGAAACCGCTCATCTTGGTCGTTGAGGACGACCCCGCCGTCCGCAACCTTATCGTTGCCGCGCTCGAGGCGCACGGCTTGCGCCATATGGCCGTGGAGACCGCCCATGCCGCCATCGCCGCCGCCTCATCGCAGGCACCGAGTATCGTGCTGCTCGATCTGGGCCTGCCCGATATGGACGGCGTCAAGGTGGTGGAGTCGGTGCGCGCATGGTCGGGCATGCCGATCATTGTGGTCTCGGCGCGCAGCGAGGATGCGGACAAGATTCGCGCACTCGATGCCGGTGCCGACGACTACCTGACCAAGCCGTTTTCGGTCGAGGAGCTGCTCGCGCGCATTCGCACGACGCTCAGGCGCCTTTCGTATGCGCAAACGGGTGGCGTTGCCTCCGAGGGCTCGTTCGATACCGGTGAGCTGCATATCGATTTTGATGCCGGCATCGCCACGATGGATGGCGAGGAGCTGCATCTGACGCCGATCGAGTACAGGCTCTTGTGCCTGCTGGCGCACAACGCCGACAAGGTGCTGACGCACCAGTTTATCCTGCACGAGATTTGGGGCACGGCAACTAAGAGCGACCTGGCGAGCCTTCGTGTCTTTATGGGCACGTTGCGTAAGAAGATCGAGTCCGATCCGGCGCATCCGCGCTATATCCAGACGCACGTGGGTATCGGCTATCGCCTGGTCACCCAAGGCTAGATCGCCAACCACCATCCCAATATGAGTTGCGGTGAAATACGGTCTAAATTTGCCTCATTCCAGGCAAAACAGTCCGTATTCCACCGCAACTTGGTTTATCTGCCCTTGGGCTTGCTGGCGTAGAACTTCTTCTTTTTGGGCTTGCCGGCGCAGGCAGGCTTGCCGTCGCCGCGCGACCCTCGGTCTCCGGCCTGCGCGTGCGCGGGCGTCGTTGCGCGAGGCTTGCGGGCTTCGGGGTTGCGCAGCTCTTCGGTTCGCTCTGCAATCTCCTCGGCGCTAAAGCCGACTTCGGCCATGGCGTCCTCGATGGGCAGGCGGCGCACGATATAGCAATGGTGCACCTTCTGGTTGCGCGCAAAGTCCTCGGGGATGGTCTGCGCCGTAATGTCCTCTAGCACGACGCCCGCGCGCGCGAGCTTGCGCGTCTCGGGGCGGAAGCCGCGCAGGTTGCAGCTAAAGATGGCGTGGCCGCCCTGTGCGAGCAGGCGCGATACGCCGGCCAAAAGCTCAACATGGTCGCGCTGGACGTCCCAGGTGCGGCGGCCCATCTTTGATGAGTTCGAAAACGTGGGCGGATCGACAAAAATCAGGTCCCAGCGGTTGCGCGTCTGGCGCTGGACGCGAATCCAGGCAAGCACGTCGTCGCGCACAAAATGATGCTGCGGACCAACAAAGCCGTTCTGGCGCATATTGCGCTCGGCCCAGTCCAGGTAGGTGTTGGAGAGGTCGACCGTCACAGTTTCCTCGACGCCGCCGTCTGCCGCATAGCAGGTAGCGGTGCCGGTATAGGCGAACAGGTTGAGAAAGCGCCGCGCCTGCTTGGCGTGCTCGCGCACCAGGTTGCGGGTGACGCGGTGATCCAAGAAGATGCCGACGTCCAGGTAGTCGTCAAAGTTGACGGCAAAGGTAAGGCCGCCCTCCTCGATGAGCGGCAGACGACGGCGTGCGATATTGGCGCGCTCGCCCGAGCCGCCCTTGCCGGCGCCCTGCTTGCCGTACTGCGAGCCGCCGCGCGAACGCATGCGGGCCTTGGCGTGCACGTGCTCGGCGGGAACATCTAGGATGCGCGGCGCGATGGCCAGAATGTCGAGCATGCGGGCCTGGGCAAGCGCGGGATCGATGGTCTTGGGCGCGGCGTATTCGGCGATGACGAGCCAGCGGCCCGGCGTCTGCGGGCAGCCCTCGTACAGGTCGATGGCGGCGGAGTAATCGGGCAGGTCGGCATCGTAGACGCGGTAGCAGCTCACGCCCTCGCGCTTTGCCCACTTGCGGCGCAGACGGGCGTTCTTGCGCAAGCGGTTGGCGAACTGCTCGGACTCGGGGATGAGCACGGGCAGCGGCTTGCCGTCGCCCAGGTCGAGCGTGGCGGCAGGTTCGGGCATGGGGGTGCTGGCGGCTTTGTCGTTGACTTCGTTGGTATCCGCAACCTCGGCCTCGGCATCTGCGCCGGCCGCAGCCTCAAACGCTGCGGCGGCGTGGTCGAGCGACGGCCAGACTTCGACGGTCGCCTCCTCGTTGTTGGGCATGACGGCGATCGAGCGCTCGGGCTCGGCGTGGAGCGAGCGGGCCAGCAATCCATCGCGGGTGAGCGCGGCGACCGGCGCCGCGGCAAGCTCGGGCGCGCGGCGCAGCTCGCCGACCAGCGTCATGGCGTCGTGCATGAGCGAAAGCGGTGTCTCGGTCGTATCCGCGACCACGGCGGCGCCGGCGACAGCGCCTGCATGGTCCAGCACGGTGGCTGGCTTGGCAGCGCAAAAGTCGACAAAACGCTTGTAGCCGGCGCACTTGACCATGCGCTCGGCAGTCTTGCGGGCAGCGGGGTCAATGTCCACGGCGACGATGCGCGCCTGGCGCTCGCGTGCTGCTGCCTCGCGCTCGCGTGCCTCGGCGAGCAGCTGCTCCCATAGGGCGGCGTCGTGCGGCTGCCAGCCCTCAAAGCCCCAGCGCTCGCGTGCAGCGCCCGGGGCGCGGTCGGTCAGAATGTTCACGGCTTCCAGCAGCAGGCCGCCGCCGGCGCACGAGGCGTCGATCAGCGTGGGCAGGGCTTCGTTCTCGTAGTCATCGGCTGTGAGCTCGCGCTCGCACAGCGCGGTCCAGCCGACCTGCGCCAGCACCAGGGCGGCGTAGTCGGGACGCAGCACGTGCGCGCCCTCGCCGGCGCGGGTCGCTGCGGGCGGCAGGCGCTTGAACAGCGGGTCGCCCGAAAGGTCCAGGCTTATGCTCGCACGGCGCTGGCGCAGCGAAAGCAGTAGGTGAACATCGGGGTCGGCGGCATCGACATCGGCGCGACGGCCCGTGGTTTCGGCCAGGCGGTCGCACAATGCGTCCTTGGCGCGCAGGGCCGAGAAGCGCGTGTTGCGCAGCTGCTCGGTCACGCCGCGGGCGGTGATGGCGATGGTGGCGCCGGGGCGGATGATGTTCTCCCAGGCGATGTCGTAAACGCTATCGTACAGCTCGTCGGCATCCTGCGCCTCAAAGCGCCCAAGAACCACGAACACGCGGCTCGCCAGGCGCGACCACAGACAGGCGCGGTAGCCTTCTTCGAGCTCGCCCTCAAACGTAGCGCGGCCCTTCAGCCGGCGGACATGCGAAAGCCCGAGGCGTTTAAGCTCATCGGCGAGTGCGGACTCAAAGCCCTCGGGGCAGCTTGCGTAAAATTCCATGGGTGACCTCTCTGGTTGCGTCGCTCCATTATATGATGGATGCTTCGTTTGCCCTTATCCTCGAAAGGAACCCATATGATTGATGCGTGCCCCGATTCCGCCGTGCTCTTTTTTGACGTGGACGGCACGCTGACGTCGTTCGATCCCGACGATATGACCGATAAGGACTTTTCGGCGGTTCACCCCTCGCAGACGGTGGTTGAGGCGTTCCGTGCACTGCGCGATGCAGGGCACAAGGCATTTATCTGCACGGGTCGCCCCCTGTGGCTTATCGCCGATAGCCTGCGTGCGCTCGACCCCGCGGGCGTCGTGGCCATGGCAGGCGCCACGATCGAGGTCGAGGGACGCGTGGTACACGAGGACTGCTTTGACGAGGACGTTATCGAGGAACTTGCGCGCCGTATGGCCGCGGCAGGGATTGAGGCCTTTTTCGAGACCAACGTGGCTACTTTTGCCCTGGAGCCTGTGGGCGTTGAGCAGTCGTCTCTGATCGGCACTTCTGTGGTGCACAGCACCGAGGAAATGCGCGTCGACGGCAGTCTGCGCGTGGGCAAGGTATGCCTCAGTGTGCCCAGTTTGGCTCGCGTAGCCAATGATGACGGCTTTATCGATTGCGAGTTTGAGCTGTGCAACACCGGTGGCCAGAATCGCGAGCTGAGCCCCAAGGGTATTGACAAGGGCGTGGGCGTGGCGCGAGCGCTGGCGTATCTGGGCCGCGAAGGAAATGCGCGCACCTTTGGCTTCGGCGATTCGGGCAACGACCTGGGCATGCTCGCTTCGGTCGAGACGGCTGTCGCCATGGGCAACGCCATGCCCGAGGTCAAGGCGGTCGCCGACTACGTGACCGACGATGTCGCACACGACGGCACCGTCACAGCGATGCGGCATTTCGGGTTGATTGAATAAATGGCCGGGTCGCCCGCAGGGGGGGGCGACCCGGCCATTTGAGCTATTTTGCAATATAGAGCTTGGGATGGCTGCGACTGCTCTCGATCGCCGCCGTCATGATACCCTCGTCGTCTCCATCAACGATGATGCCATCGAGGTCATCGATCTGCGCGGACTGATAAAAACTGGTCTTGTTGAACTTTCCCTGGTCAACCATCATGTAACTCTGGTTTGAGTTGGTCAGGTACATATGCTTGATCATGGCTGAGAAGTCGTGCTCGACGGTAAAACCGTGGTCGGGGTGGAATCCGTCGGCACTGACAAACGCCTTGTCGGCATGGAGTTTGCTCATGCAGTCGAGCGTTAGTGCGCCCGCGAGATAGAGGTGGCCCTTGCGCACGGAGCCGCCCAGCAGCACTACCGAAGCATTGGGGAGATTAAAGCTGGCATAGTTCGCGATTGCAAGATCGCCGGTGATAATGGTGATCTCACGCTTGTCCATGAGGGCCTTAGCGAAGTAAAAGCCTGTGGTGCCGATATCAATTACCAGAACATCGCCATCATCAACAAGAGTTGCCGCGGTTGCGGCGATGGCCTCTTTGGCCTCGACTTGGACATTGATACGCTCCTCGGGATACGAGATTGCGTTGGAGCGAGAAAGCGATACCGCTCCGCCGCGTACGCGACGCAGCTTGCCTTCGGATTCCAGCGAGACGAGGTCGTGTCGTGCGGTGACTTCCGAAACCGAAAAACGGCGAACGATGTCGGATACCGAGATATTTGGCTTTTCGGCCAGCCAGTTCATAATAAATCGCTGACGCTCGGCCGGTGAAAGGTCTGAAGTAGATGCCATATGCCGCTCCTTTTGAACGAAAGGCAAAAGATACGCCTTTCGTAATCGAAATATAACGTATCGATATGAAAAGGACAAGGCAAAATCGAATGAATCAAATGAACGGAATGGCATGTCCCAAATGCATGCGTAGCAGATAGTTTGCACTTATATAGCGTGTAGAGGGCTTGTTCTGAAGGTGCCGCCCAAAAGAAGTACGTTCACACCCGATATTCGACCGTTCACGGAAAGATGACAATTGAGCTTTCGATAGCTTTTGAAATGGTTTATAAAAGAAAACCGAAAAGCTTTTGAAACAAAGAAGAAGGCTTTCGATAGCAATAGTGCTAGATGAGAAAGGACCGAACATGGCGATCAAGGTGTTTGCCGACGGCGCTAACCTCGAAGGCATGCTTGACATGCATGACAATGGTAACGTTCAGGGTTTCACGACCAATCCTTCCCTTATGAAGGCCGGTGGCGTGACTGACTACCGCGCTTTTGCCAAGACGGTTCTTGAGCACATCACCGATGTGTCGGTCTCTTTTGAGGTATTTGCCGACGACGAGGCGGGTATGGAAGCCGAGGCCCGCGAGATTGCAACCTGGGCAGACAACGTCTACGTTAAGATCCCGGCACTCAACACCAAGGGCGAGTCCACCGCCGCGCTGGTCAAGCGCCTTTCTGCCGACGGTATCAAGGTGAATGTCACTACCATCTTCACGCCCGAGCAGGTCGACGAGTTTGTCGATGCCGTCTCTGCCGAGACCCCCTCTATTCTGTCCATCTTTGCCGGTCGCATTGCCGATACCGGCGTCGATCCGCTGCCCCTCATGGCGGAGTCCGTAAAGAAGGCTGCCGTTAAGCCTGCTGCCGAGGTTCTTTGGGCGTCTACGCGCGAGGTCCTCAATATCTTCCAGGCGGAGTCCGTTGGCTGCCAGATCATTACGGTTCCCAATGCCCTTCTTGCCAAGCGCAAGAATTTCGGAAAAGATTTACTCGAGTACTCGCTTGATACGGTCAAGGGCTTCGCCCGCGACATTCAGGCACTTGGTTTCCATATCCTGCCCGAGGAGTAGGGGGCGAGCATGCTGACCGATCTTCTTAAGCCCGAGCTTGTTGCCTGCCACGTCGAGGCCTCCGATTGGGAGGAAGCGATCAAGGCATGCGGTAAGCTGCTCGTTGACGCCGGCAAATGCGACCAGAGCTATGTTGACGCCATGATTTCGTCGGTTCACAAATTCGGTCCCTATATGGTCTTGGAAGAGGGCATTGCCATGCCTCACGCTCAGGCCGATGGCAATGTGAGCGAGGCCGGCATCTGCATTGTCACGCTTGACCCTGCCGTTGCGTTTGGACATGAGGATTTCGATCCGGTTCACGTGCTCGTGGGTATTTGCGCACCCGACCCCAAGGCTCATCTTGGCTGCTTGGCGGAGCTTTCGCAGATGTTCGAGGACGAGGACTGCGTTGCCAAGCTCAGCGCATGCGATACGCCCGAGCAGGTTTTGGAGACCATGCGTTCATTCTTTTAGGCCTTAATGGCACGGCGATGCGTCGCCGCTTTTGGATAGACGGAAAACCGTCACGTGTAGGAGAGGAAGGTTGCCATGCATATCATCACCGTATGCGGAAACGGCATCGGGTCTAGCCTGATGCTCGCTGGCAAAGTCGAGGAGCTTTGCGAGGAGGAGGGCATCAAGGCCGACGTTGAGTCTATGGACCTGAACGGTGCTTCTTCCGCAAATCCGGATCTGTTCATCACCGTTAAGGAGCTCGCCCCCGAGCTCCACGGCAACGTTGTGATCGTTCGCAGCTATGTGAACAAGAAGAAGATCCGCGAAGACGCCCTTGAGGCAATCAAGGCGGCCGCTGCTAACGCCTAAAGCGGCATAAAAAAGGGCGGTTCCCTGTGGAAGAGGGAAACGCGCCCACGTTAGAGAGAAAGGAAGCGCAGATGCAAGCCATCCTTCCCATACTTGAGTTTATCCAATCGATTCTGACCAAGCCAGCGTGGATCATGGGTCTGTTTGCCTTTGTGGGCCTTGTTGCGCTCAAGCGCCCTGCCCACAAGGTGATGACGGGAACCCTGAAGCCCATTCTTGGTTACATCATGCTGTCTGCTGGCGCCGCTGTTGTTCAGGAGAACCTTGCTCCGCTGGGCACCTTCATCGAGACCGGTTTCCACATCACCGGCGTCGTGCCTAACAACGAGGTCGTCGTTTCGATGGCTCAGAGCGTCCTTGGCGTTCAGACCATGATGATCCTGATTCTCGGCTACGTCGTAAACATTATCATTGCCCGCTTTACCAAGTTTAAGTACATCTTCCTGACGGGCCATCACAGCATGTTTATGGCTTGCCTGCTGTCTGCCGTTCTGCAGGCATCTGGCTTCCAGGATGTCCAGCTTGTCATCGTGGGCGGCATGTTCCTGGGCCTCGTGAGCGCTATGCTTCCCGCCGTTGGTCAGCGTTTCACCGAGAAGGTTACCGATGGCGATGAAATCGCCATGGGCCACTTCGGTTCACTCGCCTATTACATCTCCGCTGCAGTCGGTACGCTTTTTGCTAAGGACGCCGAGGAGAACAGCACCGAGAAGATCGAGGTTCCCGAGAAGTTTGCCTTCCTGCGCGACACCACCATCTCCACGGCTCTTACCATGGCTTTCTTCTACCTGGTTACCGCTTTTGCCGCTTACATCGCAGATCCTGCGGTCGTTACCAAGACCGCTGGCGGCGACAATGTGATCGTCTATGCCCTGACTTGTGCCCTGTCCTTCGCCGTCGGTGTCACTATCGTCTACAACGGCGTCCGTATGATTCTCGCCGACCTGGTCCCGGCTTTCCAGGGCATCTCCAACAAGCTGATCCCCGGTGCCATCCCCGCCGTCGACTGCGCTGTCTTCTTCCCCTATGCTCCCACCGCCGTCATCCTCGGCTTTGTCGCTTCCTTTATCGGTGGCGTTGTCGGTATGTTCATCGTGGGCGCTACCCTGGGCATCTTCATCATCCCGGGCATGGTTCCCCACTTCTTCTGCGGTGCTACCGCCGGTATCTACGGCAATGCTACCGGCGGTCGCAAGGGTGCAGCTCTTGGCGCTTTCGTCAACGGCCTGCTCATCACCTTTGCCCCGGCCCTGCTCCTGCCCGTTCTTGACGTCTTTGGCTTCAAGAACACTACGTTTGGCGACTTCGACTTCTCCGTCATTGGTATTACGCTCGGCCGCGCTGCCGAGGCTTTCGGTACCACCGGTGTCTACGCGATTCTCGCTGTCCTTTTGGTCGTCGCCTTCGTCCCCAACTTCATCCACACCAAGGGTGCTGTGATCAATCACGTTGAGGAAGAGTAATCTAGGCATACGTTAGGCCCTAATCGGGCGGAGCTCCGATAACCGGTGACGCATAATTTCTTTCGCAAATTGACAACCGCATAGCGGAACACGGCCCGCGCCCCGTCATATGATTTCTAGCGACTAAACAACAAATCACCGACGAAGGGGGCACG
>NZ_JBQKDO010000018.1:0-26747 GCF_052121795.1 Collinsella sp. LCP19S3_B7 | reverse complement strand
CGGCGAGGCTGAAGTACATAGTGGAGCACGAGTGGGGCAAGAGGAGGTACTTGGACATGTCGAAGCTGGAGGAGATGGACGAGCTGAGGGGAAAGGCGGAGGGCTAGAAGAGGACGGGGCCGGAGACGGCTAAATCAATTTGCGAAAGAATCTTGACGGTACCTTTTGGTTCTGGCGAACAGATAAAACTATTCGTTCTGACGAATAGTTTTGAGATATGGTCGATCAAAGGGCCTGTTGCGCCCCGTCCGCAATTCCTTTATTCTTAATTGGCTTCGCGCGAAAGCGCCAAGTGTGCCAGTGTGGCGCAACGGTAGCGCAACTGATTTGTAATCAGTGGGTTGCGGGTTCGATTCCTGTCACTGGCTCCATGAGAGTTTCGGGCTCTGTTCCCTAGTGGGACAGGGCCCGTTTCTTGTGGGCAGCTAGATTCGACTGTCCGCCGTCAGTTTAAAAGCTTTCAGGTACAAGATGCCGCCGATAACGTACATGCAGGCATCAAGCGGATCTGGGGTACTAAACTCGAGCACCATGGGCGCAAGTACTTCCCAGCAGATTGAGCATCCCACCGATAATGCCAAGCTACTTGCAAAGTTGCATATCGGCGTTTTCCCGCTCACCGTTTCGCAGAGGACGTTTACGTAGGCGGGAAAAATGATTCCTCCGCACAGATCTCCGAGCTGATAATGGGCGAAGTCGTAGGGGAGGAAAAAGTCGAAGCTCGCAATGTATCTGTTAACGAGATACACGATGCCGGCAAGCAGCGGCAGAAGATTTGCGCTGGAAATAAGCGCGGATTTGAATCGTTTAGCCACAGACCGCAAACATAGTCAGGCCAAGGCAAATGCCCAAAGCAATGATGATGATCTGGCTGCAGCCGTTACCCGAAGGGACCATGACACTCTCTTTCTCGATACATTAGTAAATTAAAGTATGCCACAGCCAGCAGCGTATTTGTTGAGCAACAACCTGTGGCCGCCGGCACGCTTTCGGTTTGTATCGCCTAAAACGTCAGTCGAATGACCGGGTGCTCGCCGTGATAACTCTTGACAATAGCGCTGGCGTTATCGACAGCCACGAGATTCCTGAGTCTATTGGGGAATCCGCCCGCAATGAGGGCAAATACGACGGCGATGGCAAGGGCACAGTACGTGACCAAGCGTGCCTTCTTGCGAAATTCCCCAAGCTGATCGACCTTATCTCAGTAAAACATTCTGGTGATGATTAGTTGCTTGTGGAGTGTCGCACATGCGGAGGTAGAGGGTGGGGCGTCTCGGCGACGTTGCGTATGGGTGCACCTGCAACGGTATGTGATTCCGCCCAGTTAACCCTCCAGCCCACAATAACCAAGCACTGCTTGGTCGTTTGATATGGCCCCACAAAAGAGAATGGGATCAACAAGGTCAGCGAAACGGAATCGTTGGCATCAGGTCTACGGAAAGGAAAAAGACCATGATTTACCCTCTTTGCGACATTGCCGGCAGGGACAGGGCAACAGATAGGCCGATCGTCAGTACTTGTGTCATGGATATGCAGATGCAGCTACTACGCTACTTTCGCGATTATGGCTTGGATAACGATCCGGATTGGCGCGAGTCCCTCGATGCCATCCTCGAGTCTCAACGAGAAGACGGTTGTTTTCCTCTGAGCAGCTATTGCCATATGCCCAGTGATGCACGTGTCGATTTTCTCTATCGACCTACGTACGCTTGCTGCCAGATCATGATGCGAGCCCTATTGGGTGGAAAGCTATCGGACGAGCAGGAGCAACGCGTCAAAACTGCCCTGTCTCGCGGCCTTGCTTTTTCCTGCGGGCGTGGTCTTAATGGTCACGGTATCGAAGATCTTGAGCGCCAGTGCGAGGATGTTGCCGATTTTGGCCATGCGGGGATTACGGAAATAGCCGAGCGTTATCCCATGCTGTGCCCCGAGTTTTTCTCTCTCATTAACAAAATTGGAGACGAATACGTTGAGCGAATCGCCAACGGGGATGTGATTTACTACTTTGGATCAAATCTTGCACAGAAGATTTTGACGGCGGCAGAGTCCCTGGGCCGGACTAATCTGTCGCTCGACAAAATCCAGCGCTATCTTGAGGTGGACTCGAAGAGAAAAAATCGATAGGTTAAAGATTAGAAAGGCGGGCGCCGCCAATGCTGCTTGGACAGTTCATAAAAAGAAACATGCCAGATGCGGCCGAGCTCAACGATATGATTTCCCGTCCAGGCGAGGGATATGCTATTAGCCAGATGGCGGTAGCGCCCGTCGATACGGGGAGCTTGCGTATGCGCATCAAAGCATATGCAAATGGACCCGATGGTCCATATTTGGAGGGACGCCTTGCTCTCTACCATCAGGTGCACGAGCTTTTTGCGCTGCTTGCGGCCGAGCCGCCCAACAAAGGCATGAAGGGCTACGAGCTCAAGGATTCCTTTATTGGCGGTGAAGAGGCAGACCTGATTATGCTCACCGTTTCCCACGAAGAGCGCTCGCAGGAAGACATCGCCTATAACGTTTTGCTGTGTAGCAAGAACGCGGTGGGGGAGCGCCGTGCCAGGATTCGCGATGGCGTGCGTATCGGCGGCATGTGCGTAGCCGAGGAGTTTGGGTATCGCGGCGAATTCAGGTCCTCGGTGCACCCGCTGGCGCTGCCGCTCAATTTGAGCGAGGTCTATGTGCTTATGGACGCGCTGGCTGCCTATGAGCGCGGATGCAGCCGGTTTGATCCCCATGGTAGGACGGCTCGGCGTATTGCAGGCATGATCAAGCGCGAGCTGAGCGGTTACGCTAAGGAGAAACTTGGTTCGCGTTTGGAGGGGATGGGCTTTGCTCAACTGGAGGAGGTCGACCCCATGTTTGTTCCTGATATTCCAGGGGATAAAGTGCCTGAGGGCAGATCTTCGCAGGTTGCCAATTGGCTCTTATATGAAAAGGCTGGTCGCTGGGCGCGTGTGTGTCTCGCGGGTGGCGGGAGCGTGCAAGGGATTATCTTGCCGCGAGCTGAGCTTGGCCGCTTCTTTGCGAGTCGTCCACAAGCGGCGAGGGATGGTGCGGCCCAAGCGGATTCACGACCCAAGTGTGTCGTCTGGCGAAGCGATGATGACTACGACGTTATCGATTGGGCAGATGTCGTGGATGTAAGGCGAGAATAGATAAATGTCTCGATCTGTAACACGAAGGGGCGGAAAACCGTTCTAACTGTTACAGAATGAGACGTAAGCTAGGGTCTCTGCGAAACATCTCGATCTGTAACAACTAGGGAAGGAAAACCGTTCTTGCTGTTACAGATTTAGATAAACGGGAGACCGCCAGGGAAACATCTCGATCTGTAACAGATAGGGGAGAAAATGTTCTCTAAATGTTACAGATCGAGACAAAGGCCGGACCGGTCCCAGTCATCTTGGTTGAGCGAGGATATTCGGACGCACGAGAATCGTTATCGAAAGTCGATACCGCAAGGGTACTCCACCACACCAAAGTGTTCCCTTGGGAAATGTCGCCAGCGCAGCCAAATCCGCCGTCCTTCATATCTAAATTCAGCAAAACCGCAGGTCAAAGGTATATAGATACGCCCGGCACCGTGTATTTAGAGGTTTTCGTTGACAGCCCCCAAGGTTGCATCGTATTATCTTTTTCGTTCGCGGGGGCGGAGGCCCAAAAGACCAAAGAACCTGCGGATACTTGAACGATTGGGAGTTTGCCCGAGTGGTTAATGGGGACGGGCTGTAAACCCGTTGGCTCTGCCTACATAGGTTCGAATCCTATAGCTCCCACCCGTCAAGTGCCTGTATAGCTCAGTCGGTAGAGCACTTCGTTGGTAACGAAGAGGTCACCAGTTCAAGTCTGGTTGCAGGCTCCATCCGGCGGTGTAGCTCAGTTGGTTAGAGCACACGGTTCATACCCGTGGCGTCACTGGTTCGAATCCAGTCACCGCTACCATAGGTAACACGGTGGCTTCTCAATAGTATGTTGAGAGGCCACTATGGTATAAAGGCATAGTCCCGTCCGGGGACGACCTGTTTAGAGGAGGGCTTTATGGCCAAAGAGAAGTTTGAGCGCACTAAGCCGCATGTTAACATCGGCACCATTGGTCACGTCGACCACGGCAAGACCACGCTGACCGCTGCCATCACCAAGGTTCTCTCCGAGACCGAGGGCTGCAAGGCTGACTTCACTGCGTTCGAGAACATCGACAAGGCTCCCGAGGAGCGCGAGCGCGGCATTACGATCTCCGTCTCCCACGTCGAGTACGAGACTGCTGCCCGTCACTACGCTCACGTTGACTGCCCGGGCCACGCTGACTACGTCAAGAACATGATCTCCGGTGCTGCTCAGATGGACGGCGCTATCCTGGTCATCGCCGCTACCGACGGCCCCATGGCTCAGACCCGCGAGCACATCCTGCTCGCCCGTCAGGTCGGCGTTCCCTACATCGTCGTCTTCCTGAACAAGTGCGACATGGTCGACGATGACGAGCTCATCGACCTCGTCGAGATGGAGACCCGTGAGCTCCTTTCCGAGTACGAATTCCCCGGCGACGACATCCCCGTCATCCGTGGTTCCGCTCTGGGCGCTCTCGAGGGCGACGCCAAGTGGATGGACGCCATTCGCGAGCTCATGTCTGCCGTCGACGAGTACATCCCGACGCCTGCTCGTGACAACGACCTCCCGTTCCTGATGGCCGTTGAGGACGTTATGACCATCTCCGGCCGTGGTACCGTTGCTACCGGCCGTGTCGAGCGCGGTGAGCTCAAGCTCAACGAGCCCGTCGAGATCGTCGGCATCAAGGATACCCAGAACACCGTCGTTACCGGTATCGAGATGTTCCGTAAGTCCATGGACTTCTGCGAGGCTGGCGACAACGTCGGTCTGCTGCTCCGCGGCATCAAGCGCGAGGACATCGAGCGCGGCCAGGTTCTCTGCAAGCCCGGTTCGGTTACCCCGCACACCAAGTTCACCGGTGAGATCTACGTTCTGACCAAGGAGGAGGGCGGCCGTCACACCCCGTTCTTCGATGGTTATCGTCCTCAGTTCTACTTCCGTACCACCGACGTTACCGGTACGGTCAAGCTCCCCGAGGGCACCGAGATGGCTATGCCTGGTGACCACATCACCATCGAGGGCGACCTCATTCACCCGATCGCTATGGAGGAGGGCCTGCGCTTCGCTATCCGCGAGGGTGGCCACACCGTCGGTTCGGGCATCGTCTCCACGATCATTGAGTAAATTAGCTCTCTGATACAGCTGACTTAGAGAACCCGGCACTTATATGGGTGCCGGGTTCTTTTCTACGTGGGTCTTTTGCCTGATGATTACGCTTAGCTCGCTCTTAAGTTGAGCGTGAGGGATCGATTAGATCTCGTTGGCTCCATTGATGTGTTCCAAATATGAATGGATCTACCGAGAACCAATTGATGCGAGGTTTTCATTGACAGCACTTACGTAGAGCTGATAAAGTACCAACTCGTGCCCGTACGGGGCGGATATGAAAGGTTCAGGATACATGCGTACTCTAGTTACTCTTGCGTGCACTGAGTGCAAGCGCCGCAACTATACGACCACTAAGAACAAGGCGAACATGCCTGATCGTATGGAGATCAAGAAGTATTGCCCCTGGTGCCGTCACCACACGCTGCACAAAGAGACTCGCTAGTCTCTAGTCACATACGCCAGTAGTTCAATTGGTAGAGCATCGGTCTCCAAAACCGAGTGTTGAGGGTTCGAGTCCTTCCTGGCGTGCCAGTCATTATTCCGTAAGCTCCCATTTGGGGGCTTACGGTTTACTCATGTATAAGCGCATTGCGCGGAGGTAACCCAAATGGCCAACAAGAAGAACAAGAAGAAGGCACAGCAGCAGGCGCCTGCCAACAAAGCTGCCGCCAACTCCAAGGTTGAGGCCAAGAAGGCCGTTGCCAAGAAGAGCGAGAAGGCTGCGAAGTCCAAGAAGAACGAGAAGCCCGGTTTCTTCGCCCGCACCAAGAAGTATTTTGCTTCGGTGAAGTCCGAGATGAAGCGTGTCACGTGGCCCGATAAGAAGGAGCTCGTGAACTACTCGGTCGTCGTTTGCGCTTCTCTGATCGTCGTCGGCGTCGTCATCGCTCTGCTCGATGCTGGCTTTGGCGAGGCTCTTGCTCTGTTCTCTGGATTGAGGGGCTAAACCATGTCTAAGCGTTGGTACGTCGTCCACACTTACTCTGGATACGAGAACCGCGTTAAGTCCGATCTCGAGCATCGCATCGAGACCATGGGCATGCAGGATCGTATCTTTGATATTGAGATTCCTATGGAGCGCGTCACCGAGATCAAAGAGGGTGGCAAGCGCGAGACCAAGGATTCTAAGATCTTCCCGGGTTATGTCCTGGTTCGCATGGAGATGGATGACGATGCATGGACGTGTGTTCGCAACACGCCCGGCGTCACCGGTTTCCTGGGCGGCAACGGCAAGCCCGCTCCGCTTTCCCGCGACGAGTACAATAAGATGACTCGTCGTCCCGGTAAGGGCGATTCGCCCAAGCGTACGTCGGTTGATATTGAGGTTGGTACGTCCGTCCGCGTCACCGATGGCCCGCTTACCGACTTTGATGGCAAGGTCTCCGAGGTTAACGCCGAGGCAGGCAAGCTCAAGGTCACGCTGATGATCTTTGGCCGCGAGACGCCGGTCGAGCTTGACTTTAACCAGGTCGCTGTCATCGCTTAAGTTTTCGTCCGTTCGCGCGAGCGTGCTTCTTCTGTGACTGCTCATCTCAGGAGTGCTTCTAACACGTGCGTGCTTACGATATAGCAAGTACTTCACACTCGTGATTCGAAAGGAATGACCATGGCTGAGAAGAAGGTTGCCAACGTCATTAAGCTCCAGATTCCTGCTGGTGCCGCTAACCCCGCTCCTCCCGTCGGCCCCGCCCTGGGCGCTGCTGGCGTGAACATCATGCAGTTCTGCCAGGCCTTTAACGCCGAGACGCAGGACAAGAAGGGCGACATTATCCCCGTTGAGATTTCTGTCTACGAGGATAAGTCCTTCTCCTTCATCACCAAGACTCCGCCGGCGGCTCACCTCATCAAGAAGGAGCTGAACCTCAAGTCTGGTTCCGCTAAGCCCCAGGCTGACAAGGTTGGTCAGCTCTCTCAGGAGCAGCTCACCAAGATCGCCGAGATCAAGATGCCGGACCTCAATGCCAACGACATTGACGCCGCCAAGAAGATCATCGCCGGTACCGCCCGTTCCATGGGCGTCACCATCGCTGAGTAGCGTTTTTCTAGGTAACGACGGGTGCTCCGACCGGGGCGCCCGTTAAATGTGTGCAATAGGGCACACGATACGATGTGGGAGGGCTTACGCCCGTTTAACCACAGGAGGTAATGCACATGGCTAAGCATGGTAAGAGCTATAACGCCGCTGCCGAGAAGGTCGACCGCGCCACGCTCTACACCCCCCTTCAGGCTGCCAAGCTCATCAAGGAGCTCGACACCGCCAAGTTTGACGAGACCGTCGAGGCCCACTTCCGTCTGGGCATCGATACTCGTAAGGCTGACCAGAACATCCGTGGTTCCATCTCCCTGCCCCACGGCACCGGCAAGACCGTTCGTGTTGCCGTCTTCGCCGAGGGCGAGAAGGCCCGTGAGGCCGAGGCTGCCGGCGCCGACATCATCGGTTCCGACGAGCTCGTCGCCCAGATCCAGAAGGGCGAGATCAACTTCGACGCCGCTATCGCTACGCCGAACATGATGGCCAAGGTTGGCCGCATCGGTAAGATCCTTGGTCCCCGTGGCCTCATGCCGAACCCCAAGCTCGGCACCGTGACCATGGACGTCGCCAAGATGGTCTCCGAGCTCAAGGCCGGCCGCGTTGAGTATCGCGCCGACCGTTATGGCATCTGCCACGTGCCCCTGGGCAAGAAGTCCTTCTCTGAGCAGCAGCTCGTTGAGAACTACGCTGCCCTGTACACCGAGATCCTGCGCGTCAAGCCCTCTTCTGCTAAGGGCAAGTACGTCAAGTCCATCTCTGTGTCTTCCACCATGGGCCCTGGCGTCAAGGTCGATCCCGCTGTCCAGCGTGACTTCCTGGCTGAGTAACTTCTAGTTACTGCCTGAGCAAAGCAAGCATTGCTAAAGGAACCCGGTTCTGTCTCGTGCAGGACCGGGTTCCTTGCTGTTTGGGGCCAAAACCAACACGAAGGAGATAGGCGCCTTTGTGGTGGTTTTGGTTCAAAATCCCCGTTGCGCGTCGTTTTGCCTGTGTTACACTTTAGCCTAGTGTAGTGAATACCCGAGGCTGAAAGGAGCCAGACATGTTCTATAACAAACAGCAGCTCCTAGGCCTAGCGCTACTAGATTAGATAGCGCGCTAGGGTTGTAATTTCGCTATAACGATTAGTTGTACCCGGGTGCGCTATCTTTCGCCGCTTTTGGGCGTGATGGGCGACACGGGTATTATTCTATCTTGGGGCACTCCATCTCTCCTGAAAGCCATCTGTATCTTTAGCCTGTCAGGAGGAAATCATGAGCCGCAAAATCGCAATCTTTGACACAACGCTTCGTGACGGGGAGCAGTCTCCCGGCGCCAGCATGAATACCGAGGAAAAGCTCGTTATTGCACGCCAGCTGGTACGTATGAATGTCGATGTGATCGAGGCGGGATTTCCTATTTCGAGCCCCGGTGATTATCGTTCCGTACAGGAGATTGGCAAGATCGCGGGTGACCGGTGCACGGTATGCGGTCTCACCCGTGCGGTCGATAAGGATATCGAAGTAGCGGCAGACGCCCTCAAGACGGCTCAGAGGCCCCGTATCCACACCGGTCTGGGTGTGAGTCCCAGCCATTTGCGCGACAAGCTCCATATGACCGAAGACGAGGCTATCGAGCGCGTTATTCACGCCGTAAAGCACGCTCGTAAGTTTGTCGACGATGTCGAGTTTTATGCCGAGGATGCGGGCCGCTCCGATCAGGAATTCCTGGTCCGCATTATCGAGGCAGCGATCAAGGCCGGCGCTACGGTCGTGAATATTCCGGACACCACGGGCTATAACATGCCCTGGGAGTTTGGCGCCCGTATTCGCGATCTGCGCGAGCGCGTGGCCGGAATCGAGGACGTTACGATTTCGGTCCACACGCATAACGATCTGGGCATGGCCACAGCCCTTGCACTCGAGGCGGTCCGCAATGGCGCGATGCAGATCGAGTGCACCATCAACGGCTTGGGCGAGCGCGCGGGCAACACGGCGCTCGAGGAGGTCGTCATGGCCATGAGGATGCACGAGCAGGATCTGGATGCACATACCGATATCGTGACGACCGAGCTCACGCGCGCATCTAAGCTCGTCAGCTCAATCACTGGCATTAATGTGCAGCCCAACAAGTCCATTGTGGGCGCTAATGCGTTTGCACACAGCTCGGGCATTCACCAGGATGGCGTGCTCAAGGCGCGTGACACCTACGAGATTATCGATCCCAAGGACGTGGGTGCAGCGGGATCCGAGATTATCCTTTCGGCACGTTCGGGCCATGCGGCACTGCGCCATCGTCTCGCCGAGCTGGGTTATACGTTTGGCGATGAGGAATTCGAGTCGATCTACCAGCGCTTCTTGGAGATTGCAGATCAAAAGAAAGAGGTCTTTGACGAGGACCTGGAGTCGATGATTCAGGAGCGCCAGCGCGAGGTCAAGGCGATCTACACCCTCGACGCGCTCCAGGTTTCCTGCGGCGACCCGCTTATTCCTACGGCCACGGCGACCATCACGGACGAGGACGGCGCGACACGGGTGGTTTGCTCGACGGGTACCGGTCCGGTTGATGCGGCCTACAAGGCGGTTGACAAGGCCATCTCTGCCCATGGCGAGCTGACGGAGTTCAACGTTAAGGCCATTACGCGTGGCATCGACGCTATCGGTGAGGTGACGGTGCGCATCACCGCCGAGGACGGCAAGATCTACACCGGCCGCGGCGCGGATACCGACATTATCGTGAGCTCGGCCAAGGCTTACATCAACGCTATTAACCGCATGATTCAGACTAACCGTTCCAAGGCGGGCAAGTAACGATATTCGGCAGGGCAAAGCCCGCTTGAGAGGGGAATCACATGGCACGTCCCATGACCGTAGCAGAGAAGATTTTGGCGGCACACGCAGGCCTGGACGAGGTAAAGCCGGGCCAGCTGGTCGAATGCGACCTGGACATCGTGCTCGCCAACGATATTACCGCACCTATCGCGATCGATGTCTTTCGCGAGCTGGGTGCCACCGAGGTGTTCGATCGCGACCGCGTTTGCCTGGTGCCCGATCACTATGCGCCCAACAAGGACATCAAGAGCGCCGAGCAGACCAAGAAGATGCGAGATTTTGCGCACGAGCAGCATGTGACGCACTATTACGAGCAAGGCTGCGCGGGCATTGAGCATGCCCTGCTGCCCGAGCGCGGCGTGGTGGTCCCGGGCGATCTGATTATCGGTGCCGACTCGCATACCTGCACGTATGGCGCCTTGGGTGCGTTTTCGACCGGTGTGGGCTCAACAGACGCCGGCGTGGGCATTGCCACGGGGCGCGCATGGTTTAAGGTGCCGCCGACGATTCGCTTTGAGATTAACGGCGAGCTTGAGGACGGCGCCACTGCCAAGGACATCATCCTGCACATTATCGGTATGATTGGCGTGGACGGTGCCCTGTACCAGGCCATGGAGTTTGCCGGCAGCACCATCGAGGGCCTGTCGATGGAAGGTCGCATGACAATTTCGAACATGGCGATCGAAGCGGGCGGCAAGGCGGGCATTATCGAGGTCGATGATGTTGCCCGCGCCTGGCTCAAGGGGCGCTGCGAGCGTGATTACGTTGAGTATCACGCCGATCCAGACGCCGAGTATGCCCAGGTTATTGCCATTGACGCGGCCGACATTAAGCCGTGTGTATCGTGGCCGCATCTGCCCAGCAACACCCATCCGGTGAGCGAGAGCCGTCACATCATGATCGACCAGGCGGTAATCGGCTCGTGCACCAACGGACGTATCGAGGACATGCGTGCTGCGGCCGAAGTCATGCGCGGCCATAAGGTTGCCGACGGGGTGCGTTGCATCGTGATTCCGGCGACCCAGGCGGTCTTCCGCCAGTGCATGAAGGAGGGATTGACCGACATTTTCCTAGATGCCAACTGTGTGTTCTCCACGCCCACGTGCGGTCCGTGCCTGGGCGGCTACATGGGCATCTTGGCGGCAGGGGAGCGTTGCGTTTCTACGACCAACCGCAACTTTGTCGGCCGTATGGGCGACCCCACGTCCGAGGTCTATCTGGCCTCGCCGGCCGTGGCGGCTGCTTCTGCCGTGGCGGGGCACATATGCTTGCCGTCTGACCTGTAGGGGCTACGGGGTCCTTCGACCTTTGCTCGCTACTGCGGACAGTCCTGGCATTTTTTTGTTCGCCGAAGGCGAACGCTAACTTTCCATTAGCTTTTTTGTAGCCGAAACGCGAACGAGGGATTTGATATTTGCTTGCGTCGAGTTCCGCACGAGCCGGAGAGCACGTAATGTGCTCTCCGTGCGAGCAGGACTGTCCGAGTAAGTAAGTAAATATCAAATCCCCCGCATTCCATGTTTGAACGGAGAATGATATGAACTTTGAAGGCAAGGTATTTAGGTATGGTCGTGATGTTGATACGGATGTCATCATTCCTGCTCGGTATCTGAACTCGTCGGATCATGCGCACTTGGCGGCGCATGCTATGGAGGATATTGATCCCGCGTTTGCCTCTGCCGTGAGGCCCGGTGATATCATTGTGGCTGAGGAGAACTTTGGTTGCGGTTCTTCGCGTGAGCATGCCCCGGTTGCCATTAAGGCTGCAGGGGTGTCGTGTGTTATTGCCAAGAGCTTCGCACGCATCTTCTATCGTAATGCCATTAACGTGGGCCTGCCCATTATGGAGTGCCCCGAAGCTGTCGATGCGATTTGTGCCGGCGATACCGTGAAGGTCGATACCGATGCGGGTGTCATCACCAACGAGCGTACTGGCGAGACTTTTACAGCTGAGCCGTTCCCGCCATTTATTGCCGAGATTATCGAGGCCGGCGGTTTGGTTGCGCGCACGCGTGCCAAGATTGTCGCGGCAAAGGGTCAGGAGGCGTAAGCGATTATGACGGTCAAGCTGGATAATCCGTTTGCAAACGGGCCGAGTAGCGAGAGCTGGAGCTGCAACGTGAAGAAGACCTATAAGATCTGCTGTCTTCCTGGTGACGGCATTGGGCCCGAGGTTATTGCCGAGGGTAAGAAGGTGCTGGCTGCCGTGGGCAAGCGCGCTGGCGTAGAGTTTGCCCTTGAGGATCACCTGATTGGTGGCGCGGCGATCGATGCGTGCGGCAATCCGCTGCCCGATGAAACCCTTGCGGCGGCAAAGGCGTCGGACGCCGTGCTGTTGGCATCCGTCGGTGGCCCAAAGTGGGATTCGACCGATCCGGCGGCCCCGCGCCCCGAGCAAGGCTTGCTGCGTATCCGCAAAGAACTCGGCCTCTATACCAACCTTCGCCCCGTAAAAATCTACGACGCACTTGCCAGCGCATCGACGCTTCGTCCCGAAGTCATCAAGGGCGTTGACATGGTACTCGTCCGCGAACTTACCGGTGGCATTTACTTTGGCAAGCACGAGCGCTTTTATGACGAGGGCGGTGCGGGCACCGACGGTGTGGCTGGCCAGCGCGCGGTTGACGTAATGGAGTACCGCGAGTACGAAGTTGAGCGCATCGCCCGCCAGGCGTTCGAGGCAGCTCGCAAGCGCCGCGGCAAGGTGACAAGCGTGGATAAGCGCAATGTATTGGAGACGAGCCGCATGTGGCGTGAGGTCGTGCATCGCGTGCATGACGAGGAGTATCCAGATGTAGAGCTTGAGGACCTGCTCGTCGACAACGCCGCCATGCAGCTCATTAACCGACCGGCCGACTTTGACGTCGTAGTTACGGAGAACATGTTCGGCGACATTCTCTCCGACGAGGCGGCGCAGATTACCGGATCGCTCGGCATGCTTGCCTCGGCTTCGCTGGGCGATGGCGTGTCGCTGTTTGAGCCGAGCGCCGGCAGCGCGCCCGACATCGCGGGGCTCGGTATCGCTAACCCGCTCGCGCAGATCCTGTCGGCGGCAATGCTGCTCACGTACGCGCTCGACATGGGTGGGCAGGCTGCTTGGATCGAAAATGCCGTGGCACGTGTGCTTGACGAAGGCTGGCGTACCCGCGACATCGCCGACGCCAGCACCCCTACCGATAAGATCCTCGGCACGACCCAGATGGGCGATAAGGTCATCGCCGCGCTGTAGTGTCGAGATGTCCGGAACCACCACAAAGGCACCTGTCCCCTTTGTGGTGGTTACCAGGGGGTTCTGGCGGTTGAGGACTCGATTGCCTCGTGGCGCTTGAGCTCGCGGCGCATGGTTTGCGAATTGAGCCAGGCTGCCTGCCATCCACGGATGGGGTAGCGCGCCTCGTCCAGCTCAAACTGCGTATAGCCGCAGGCGTTGATAATCGTCGTCCCGCATGCGTGCTGGCGTTCGCGTTGAAAGTCGCGAACATAGCATTGGTGCACATGCCCGTGCACCATGTAGTCGGGATTCCATGTCTCGAGCGCTGTGTTAAAGCATCCGAATCCCCGATGCGGCAGATCGTCCAGATCGCCCATGCCGGCGGCGGGCGCATGGGTGAGCAAGATGTCGCAGCCGCCGACCATCCTCACTTTGCGGGACAGCTTGCGCACGCGCTTGGCCATTTCGCGCTCGGTGTACATGTTAGCGCCATCTCGATAGCGCATGGAGCCGCCAAGCCCCGCAATGCGGACGCCGCGATACACGTACACGGTGTCTTCGACACAGATGCAGCCGCCCGGTGCATGACGCGCGTAGCGGTCATCGTGATTGCCACGCACGTAGATGAGCGGTCTGTTGATGACCGTAACCAAAAACTCAAGATAGTCCGGGTCCAGATCGCCAGCGGACAAAATTAGGTCGACACCCTCAAAGCGTTCCTTGCGAAAGCACTCCCATAGGCATCGCTCTTCGGTATCGGCTATGGCAAGGATTTTCATAGAGCACGGACCTTCGGCTCATCGTCGGGCTGCGGAATGGTGCCCACCACGTTGTCTGCCAGCCAGTCCATCTCGACGATTTGCGTGCTCGGCAGTGGGGGAAAGCCCTCAATCTGCACCACGCCGTCTTGGCTATGGAGCTCGCCGCCAAATGGATTGATGGAGCCCTCGACGATGCCATTGCGGAGGAGCTGAACAAGCTTGCGCGTCTGATAGGGCAGGCCCGGAGCGTAGCGAATGTCGATAACGCCCGAGCTCATGCCATACCAGTAGTTGACGGCGCGGACCTGGCTGTCGTCACTGGTCTCGTCCCAGGTGCCATGCAGCAGACTTCGCACGATAAGCTCGTAGTATCGGCCCCAGTTCCACACTGGCATGGCAATGCCGGCAACCTTGCCATCGATCAGGCGGTGAAGTCCGTAGGCCGTGGGGTCTTCGAGCGACTTTGACATGTCGGCGCCGGTCATGACGCTCACGCCTTCGCAGCACATGGCCTCGGCAAGGCCCCCGGCGGGCACATCGCCCCAGGTTAGGATAATTTGCGCACGGGGGTCGAGCAGCGAGGCGCCAATCGCAAAGGCATTGATCTCGCTGAGTGCACCCGAGGCGAAGACCGACGCGTGGTAACCGATGCGGTGGTTGTCCGCCATGCTGGCGGCAAGGGCGCCCAGGAGAAACTTGGCTTCGTACATCTTGCCAAAGTACGAACGGACGCTTTGGTGGGGAAGGCCGATGGAGCAGTTAAGGAACCGAACCCGGGGATACTCAACGGCAGCCCTGAGCGTGTATTCCATCAGGCGGTGCGAGGTCGAGAAGATGACGTTTGCTCCATGTTTGACAGCCGTTTCCACGGCGGCGTAGAACACGTCCGGATCGTGACAGTCCTCAAACGCCTCGGTGCGCACGATACCTCCAAAGTGCTCATCGAGATACTGACGCCCTTGGTCGTGCAGGCTGTCCCAGCTCGACGTCGCACAGGTGAATTCATGGATAAAGGCGATGCGCAGGGGGTTGGCCGCCGAATAGACGGTCTTGCCCATAAAGAAGTTGAGCATGCCGGAGGTGGACTTGGCGGGCGACTCCTCCTCATCGACGTTTGGCGCTTCGACAAGATCGACCTTGTCCTCGTCACTTTTCCCGGCAATGACCAGTTCGCGCCAGATCTTGCACAGGCGGTTTACGACGATATCTGTCGGCGTATCCAGCAGGCGGTCCTGGTTGTACACATTGAGGTAGACGAGCATGGCGTCGGCGGGCGTAATGTCCAGGTGGTCGCCGCCCGCGCGAAGGTAGGCGCGCTTAAAGAGTAGGAAGGTGTGGCGCAGGTAGTCGACCTTTTTCTGGGGCCATTTTTCGATAAGGTTCTGACCGAGCATCTTGGCGAGCGTTTCGTAGCTTCCTTCGCGCGAGAACTCGATCTCGTATAGGGGGCAGACACGCCAAAACGCGCAGAACTCGCCGTACAGGCGACTTTCGACGGAATCCCATTTGCCGGGGTAGAGGCGGGTGACCTTGGCTGAAACCGTCGGGGCGTCCAGGAATTTGAGGACGCTGACGCGCTTGTTGCCCTCCTGGACATAGAACCGATGCATGAACTCGGTGACGATGATGGGGTCGCGATAGCCCTCGGTTACCTGAATGTCGTAGAGGTTGGACCACTTGCGGGCGAACTCGGTGCTAAACGGCAGCAGGGGCATAAAGTTGCATGAAAAGGCGGACTGACGGCCCTTGGTAACCGTGCCGACAACCATTTCGAGCGGAATATCCCGCAGGCCGACATTCTCTCGCTGACCTAGGGGGAGCTGGGCAACCAAACTGTCGAGGTCCGTAAGGTATGGATGCTCGCTTTGGCTAATGGCGCGTCGACGTCCTTGCTCGCCGCGCTTGCGTGCTTGACGGTAGGCCTCTTCCATAGTTTGCTCCCTTAGTCGTTTAAACAACTGTATGAACTATGGTACCACGAATGAAAACCTCCCATTTTCCGATGTCAAAGAAATGGGAGGCAGTTCACTGTCCCCTTTGTGGTGCTTTAGGCGATGATGGGAGCGATAGCGCGGATGCAGGCGTCGGCAGCGGTGAGTGTGGTGCTGTCGTCACTGACGATAAAGATGATCTTGCCCTTGATGCCAAAGTCGCCGATTTCGCTAAAGAGCACGTAGGGCTCCTGGTCAAAGCCCGAGATGGGAAGCACGGCGGCCTTGGTGGCGCTGGTCAGCTCGTCTGCCAGCGCGTCAAGGGAAGCCCATTTAGACGTGTCCTTTACGGCAACGGGCACGGCCACACGTCCAAAGGGCATCAGATGCACGAGCGTGTCCTTGGAGATGTTGGAGTTGGGCACAATGATGGTCTGCCCGTAGGCATCCTCGATGGTCGTGTGGCGCCAGGTGATGTCCTGGACCACGCCCGACACGCCGCCAACCTCGATATTGTCGCCGGGCTTGATGATGCCCATAAAGGTCACCTGCATGCCGCCGATAAGGTTCGACAGCGTGTCCTGAAAGCCGAGCGAGATGGCAATGCCGCCGACGCCAAGAGCGGCGACGAGCGCGTTTGCGTTAATGCCAAAGCAGTTGTCGAGGATAAAGCTGCCGCCAATCATCCAGATGACGGCGCGCGCAATGTTGATGAAGATACTCGATGCCGGAAGCGGGTTATCGTCGCGGTTGAGCAGGTGACGCAGCGTTTTGGAAACGACTTTGGCGGCAACGGCGGTGCCTATCGCCAAGATACCAGCCCAGATGATGTTGTGGACCCACCGCTGCTCAAAGAAATGAAGAATCGGCTCAAACAATTCCATGTAGGGAAAACCTCCTCAAGATCGTTCAACCATGATACCCACCAAAAAGCCCGTCCGATCAAAACGGACGGGCTTTTGCGCTCGATATAAGGTTTGTACGGCGGGGCTGCAAGGCCCGGCGGTGTAGCTTAGCGGCGGCGCTTCCAGATAATGCCGAGCATGATGACGATGATGCCGCCGATGAGGCATGCACCGACCACGGTCAGCGTACGATCTCCCGTTGCGGCAAGCTTGCCGGCCGTCTTCTTGGTGGTGATCTGCGTGGTCGTCGTGCCGGGGTTGGATGAGGGCTCAGGCGTTGGGGTCGGATGGGGTGCGGGGCTCTCGGCGGAGCCAAAGCTGATGGTGCCCGCGAGCGAGGCCATCTTGTTCTCCCAGTCGTCCTGCCCGATTAGTGCCCTCAGCGCTGCCTCGCACGTACTCCACTCGGCGCACTTCTTAGCTTTTGCAAAGGTGGGAAAGTCGGTCGTGTTGGTAATGATGTAGTTATTGGTGGCGACGGCGTAGTTCTTGGCGGGGTCGAGCGCGCTGCCATCCTTGGTGAGTGTGGCGCTCACAATGCGCTTGCCTTCGGGCTGCGTCCAATCAATCGTCACGTTAATGCCGCCAAAGGAGAGAACGCTGCCAGAGTCATCGCGCCACTTGTACTTGTCTTGCGCCTCCTGCTCGGTATGGCCGGCTGCCACGTAGGCTTGCTGAAGCTCGTAGCTGTGATTGCAATCGTCGCTGATCTGCAGTGAGTGCTCAAGCGCTGCAAGGAAGTTTGCACCGGTCATGGTCCAGGTCTCCACGGTGTTGCCATAAGGCGAGATGGCGATGACGTTGCCGGCGGTCACATCGCCCGCCGCGATGCCGCCGCGGATGCCGCCCGCGTTTTCGATGGCGAGGTCTGCCCCCGTCAGGGCAAGATAAGAGCCGCAGATCACATGCCCGATGGTCTGGGCCTTGGTGGTGTCGCTCGCTTTGCTGGGACGCAAATCGGTGGTGCGCACCATCTCCCAGCCATGCGTACCCGCGGCGTCTTCGC
Organism: Collinsella sp. LCP19S3_B7; assembly: GCF_052121795.1. Lineage (NCBI taxonomy): Bacteria > Bacillati > Actinomycetota > Coriobacteriia > Coriobacteriales > Coriobacteriaceae > Collinsella > Collinsella sp. LCP19S3_B7. The sequence goes on along the minus strand of NZ_JBQKDO010000018.1, from coordinate 8,880 downwards.
CGTAGAAATAGTCAGTGGCGGATGTGCCGATCACTTTGTTCGACTCGATTTTAAAGGCGTCGTCGAGTGGCTTGATTTTGTTATTGCGAACCTCATCGAGTTGACTCTGGTAGAAGGCGCCCTTGTCGGGGTCTGCCAAAAGGTCGTTGACGTTCTTGGCGGTGTAGAGCTTCTCGTCGCTGTCGTCTGCGGGGATCGTGACCGTGTCATCGTCGGTCGTCACGGTGCCATTCGTGCCGTACTTGTACGGAATGGAAAGCAGCCCGACCTCGGCAAAGGCGCTGCCCGCCTCGACGACGCGGACCGGCTTGCCGTCGGCCCCCGTCACGTTTTCGTCTAAGTTGATGTGCTCGTGGCCCGCGACCAGTGCATCGACCCCAACGAGCCTTGCAGCAAAGGCCTTGGCGTTGAGCGTGTGCGCGATGCAGACGATAACGTTGCAGCCCTCATCCTCGTGCAGTCGCTTAGCCTCGGCATTGATGGCGGCTGCCGCATCCGAGAACGACGTGTCCTGGACAAGGCTCTCGCGCAGTGAGAATCCCAGCGACTCATCCATGGCACCCACGACGCCGACCTTGATTTTGTAGTCGAATGTGGAGTGGTCTTCGCTGTCCTCCCAGGTACGGTCGAGCGTCTTGGTGATGCTCGAGCTCCATACGCCGCTCGTAGACTTCGCGTTTGCGCAGAGCATGGCGAAGGGCGTGCCGGTGGTGCTGTAGCCGGTCATGGTGCGGAGCTTGTCCGCGCCGTAGCTCCAGTCGTGGTTGCCCGGCGTGGTCGCGTCGTAGCCGTTCGCATAAAAGGTGTCCATGAGCTCGGCGATGCTTTTGCCCTCGCTCATAGTGGCGAAGGATTGCCCGTGGAAGGTATCGCCCGCATCGAGCAAAAGATCGGGGGCACTGCCTTGAGCGCTATAGAGAACTGCCAGTCCGTCAAAGCCGACAGTGCCGGTACCCTTGCTTGCGTTGTAGCTGTACTTGTAGCTGCCGTGGATATCATTGGTGTGCATGACGGCCACGGAGCCGTCAATAGCGGCGGGCAGGTTCCCCGCGAAAGCGAGGCTTGGGATGCCTGTGAGCGCGCCGGCAAACAACGCGGCAGCTAACGCAAGGCGGGGGAGTCTTTTCATGGCGGTCTCCTTACTCTTTAACAAAAACCGCCGCAAAGTGTCTGTCCCTTTGCGGCGGTTTTGACGTCTGCGCAGATAAAACCTGCCAAAATAAACCTGTCCCTTTTTGGTAGGTTTAGCTCAGCAGCATGCGGTCGTTGGCGAGCTCGCCGCCCGAGACCTCCTCGAACTTCTGAAGCAAGTCGGCCACGGTGAGCGATTTCTTCTCATCGCCCGCCACGTCGTAGATTACATGGCCCTCGTGCATCATGATCAGGCGATTGCCCAGACGGATAGCGTCGTTCATGTTATGCGTGACCATGAGCGTGGTCAGGTGGTTCTCGTCGACGATCTCCTCGGTCAGATTGAGCACCTTAGAGGCCGTCTTGGGGTCAAGTGCCGCGGTATGCTCGTCGAGCAGCAGCAGGCGCGGCTTGGTGAGCGTGGCCATGAGCAGGGTGAGTGCCTGGCGCTGGCCGCCCGAGAGCAGGCCGACCTTGGCGTTGAGGCGCGTGTCCAGACCAAGGTCCAGACGCTTGAGCAGCTTGACGTACTCGTCCTTCTCGGCCTTGGTGACGCCCCACGAAAGGCCGCGACGCTGGCCGCGACGCTTGGCGAGTGCCAGGTTCTCGGCAATTTGCATGTCGGCTGCGGTGCCGCGCATGGGGTCCTGGAACACGCGGCCCAGGTACTTGGCACGCTGCGACTCGCTCAGACGCGAGATGTCGGTGCCGTCGAGCTCGATAACGCCCGAATCGAGCGGATACACGCCGGCGATCATGTTGAGCAGCGTGGACTTGCCGGCGCCGTTGCCGCCAATCACGGTTACAAAGTCGCCATCGTTGAGGGTAAGGTCGACGCCGGTAAGAGCGCGCTTTTCGGTGACGGTGCCCTTGTTAAAGGTCTTCTTGACGTGCGAGAGCTTAAGCATCTGCCTCATCCCCCTTCGTGTAGGAGCTGCGGAGCTTATAGCGCTCCCAAACCACGGGCACGCATAGGGCCACAGCGACAATCACGGCGGAGAGCAGCTTCATGTCGTTGGCGTCCATGCCCAGCTGCAGCACGATGGCGCGGATGAGGAAGTACACTACGGAGCCAAAGACGGCGGAGGCAAGACGGACGCTAAACTGCGTGAGACCGCCGGGCAGCAGGCGGCCGAGCACCTCGCCGATAACAATGGCGGCGAGACCGATAACGATGGCGCCGGTGCCCATGCCAATGTCGGCGTACTTCTGGCTCTGGCAGATGAGCGCGCCCGAAAGGCCAATGAGGGCGTTGGAGAGCACGAGGGCGATCATCTTAGTGGAGTTGGTGTTGACGCCCAGGGCACGGATCATGTACTCGTTGTTGCCGGTGGCGCGCAGCGCCGAGCCGATCTCGGTGCCAAAGAACCAATACAGGATGGCAACGATGGCCACGGCGAGCAAGACGCCCAGGATGATGGCAACGGTGGACTGCGGCAGGCCCGTCATATTGCTGACGGCCGAGAACACGGTGCCCTTGGCAAGGATGGGCGTGTTGGATTTGCCCATGATGCGCAGGTTGATGGACCACAGGCTGATCTGGGTGAGGATTCCGGCGAGGATCGCGGGAATCTCAAAGACGGTGGTCAGAATGCCCGTGACCGCGCCCGCAATGGCGCCGGCGCACATGCCGGCCAAAACGGCGAGCAACGGGTCGGCATTGTTGTTGACGATGAGCACGGCGCAGACGCAGCCGCCGAGGGCAAAGCTGCCGTCACAGGTCATATCGGGGATGTCGAGCAGGCGGAACGTGATAAACACGCCAAGCACCATAATGCCCCAGAGGACACCCTGCGAAACGGCGCCCTGCAATGCAATGAGCATGCTTCATACCTCCTAGGATAGGGTGGACACGTGATTTTCCATAATAGCGGTACCAATGCATAAAAGAGCAGCGGACGGACATTTTGTTTTACCAAAAACAAGCAGGGCGAACGCCGGTCTTTAGCGTTCGCCCCATTGACTCAGATATTGAATAACACAGCTATGGCGCAAGCGCGTGCCTAGCTGCGTTACCGCGCATGGCGCTACTCGTCTAGAGCGGAAAGGTCGATGCCCAGGGCCTCGGCCATCTCGTCGTTCTTGACGACGACCAGATCCTTGCTTGGGAGGTGCTTGATCGGCATATCCTCGGGTTTGGCCTCGCCCTTCAGAATCTTAACGGCCATCTCGCCCGCGGCGTAGCCCAGGTCCTCATAGTTGATGGAAAGGGTGAACAGGCCGCCGGCCATGCACATGCCCTCCTCGCCGGTCACAAAGGGAAGCTTGTTCTCCTTGCAGATCTGACCGACCTGCGAAGCGCCCGCGGCGATAGTGTTGTCAGTGGGAGAGTAGAGCGCGTCGACCTTGCCCACGGCAGACTCGACGACGGACTGGATCTCGTTGGAGCTCGAGACGGTGAAATCGGTGTACTCCAGGCCCAGCTTGTCGAGTTCCTTCTTGGCGGCCTTGATCTGGACGTCGGAGTTGGACTCGGCGGTGCAGTAGAGCAGGCCGACCTTTTTAACGTCGGGCAGGACCTTCTGCATCATCTCGAGCTGCTCGGCGACCGGGGTGAGGTCGGAGGCGCCGGTGACGTTGGTGCCGGGCTTGTCGTTGTCCTGGACCAGGCCGGAGGCGGCGTAGTCGGTGATGGCGCAGCCCACGATGGGGATATCGGCCGTGGCGCCGGCGGCAGCCTGTGCGGCAGGCGTGGCGATGGCGTAGATTAAGTTGACGTTGTCGCCCACAAACTTGTCGGCGATGGACTTACACGTGGACTGGTCGTTCTGGGCGTTCTTCTGGTCGATCTTGACCTTGAGTCCGCTCTTCTTGATGGCCTTGACAAAGCCGTCGTTGGCGGCGTCGAGCGCGGAGTGCTCAGTGAGCTGCAGAACGCCGATGGTGTAGTCGGAACCGGCGGCTGCAGAGCCGGAACCAGAGTTGCCGCCGCATCCGGCGAGCGGGGCCAGTGCGAGCAGGCCGGCGGAGACCAGAAGGCTCCTGCGGCTGATGGTGATGTCGTTCATGTCATTACCCCCAGTATAGAAATTGCTGGAAACACTGCACTCAAACAAAGTGCAAGTGGGTCTATAGTAGCGCCGATGCCCATTTTTTCAACAACCTGTCGGGTTTTTTAATACTGAACCGGATGGACGGCGGGGGATTCGGCGGGCAACGGCAAGACTTAGGCGGCGGGCGCGGGCCGCTCCCCCTCGTCCAGCGCGGCAAAGAGCTTCTTGCCGTCGAGCAGGCGCGTGCTAACGTTTCTCATGCGGCCGACCTCGACGGTGCGTAGGGTGTCGTCGGAGCCGTGCCCGTCGACGACCGTTCCCAGCAGATACGAGACGCCGTCTCGCTGTTTGATGGCAAAAGGCCGAACGGTCATCCTCGTCACTTCGATCTTGTCATGTGTCGTGACGCTTGAAATGTCAAAGCTCACCGTGGTTCCGTGGTCGATGGCCCGCTCGATGAGCTCGCAGGTATCGATGCGTTTGGCGGGCGGTCGCGTGGTCTTGGCGGGTTTGCCTTCTGCGCTCGGTGCCGGCTCGGACGTATCGAGATAGCCGCGAACGTCGGCGCTTGCCATGGCGACCAGATGGCGCGCTATGCTTTTCCTGGTCGCGATGGGTGTGGAGCGGTTGCGCATGACCATGCCATGGAGTCGAATGATTTCCTCGTCGGAGAGCGGTCGGGTGAGAAGTCGGTAACCCGCGCCGCGCTTGTACTCAATCTCGTATCCGGCATGCCGCAGGGCGGAAATCGCGGTATGGATACTGCGTCGCGCTGCCGAGATGGGCATGCGAGCGGGGTCGTCGGGATGGGCGAGGCGCTCGATCAGCTCAGCGGGAGGAAGCGCTTTGTCCTCACCGGTATGCTCGCTTAAGAGTTGCAGGATACGCACAGCGCGATAGGCTGCCATGGAAGCAGCACCCCTGGTCGTGGCCTCGTAGTTCTCAACAGCGGGTTTGGCCATTGCGTTCACGTCCTTTCCGTTTTTGGGTGATGACGCTACGGAGCCTAGGACACGGGGTTTGCTTAGGGGCACAGGGCACTCTGGGTGGTCGGCAGTCGTCGGCAAGCGGCGGGTCGAGTTTTCAACAGCCCTGATCAGCTGACCAAAAGCTTGACAAAAGCTTGACGGATGCTGTTGAAAAAAGCGCCCCTCGGCTTGCCGAGAGGCGCTGGTGCGACACGCTGTAACGCGCGGGACGGAACTGTGGCGATTAGAAATCGGCGTTGCCCACGGTGCGGGGGTGCGGAAGGACGTCGCGGATGTTGCCCACGCCCGTCAGGTACATGACCAAACGCTCGAAGCCCAGGCCGTAGCCGGCGTGTTTGCAGGAGCCATAGCGGCGCAGGTCAAGATAGTACTTGTACTGCTCGGGGGCCATGCCCAGGTCCTTGATGCGGGCCTCGAGCAGATCCAGGCGCTCCTCGCGCTGGGAGCCGCCGATAATCTCGCCGATACCGGGAACCAGGCAGTCGGCGGCGGCGACGGTCTTGCCGTCGTCGTTCATGCGCATGTAGAAGGCCTTGATCTCGGCCGGGTAGTCGGTCACGAAGGTCGGGCGCTTAAAGTGCTCCTCGGTCAGGAAGCGCTCGTGCTCGGTCTGCAGGTCAATGCCCCAGCTGACAGGATAGTCAAACTTGTGACCGGCGGCGACGGCCTGCTCCAGGATCTCGACGGCCTCGGTGTAGGTGACGCGGGCAAAGTCGGAGTTGGCCACGTGGTTCAGGCGCTCGATCAGGCCCTTGTCCACAAACTTGTTGAGCATGTTGAGCTCGTCGGGGCAAGTGGCCATAACGTCCTTAAGAACGTACTTGAGCATGGCCTCGGCGTTATCCATGTAGTCGTTCAGGTCGGCAAAGGCCATCTCGGGCTCGATCATCCAAAACTCGGCGGCGTGGCGCGTGGTGTTGGAGTTTTCGGCGCGGAAGGTGGGGCCAAAGGTGTACACGTCGCCAAAGGCCATGGCAAAGTTCTCGGCATTGAGCTGGCCGGACACGGTAAGGCTTGCATGCTTGCCAAAGAAGTCCTGGCTCCAGTCGACCTCTCCGGACTCGGTGAGAGGCGGATTTTTGGGGTCGAGCGTGGTCACGCGGAACATCTCGCCGGCGCCCTCGCAGTCACTCGTGGTGATGATGGGGGTGTTGACGTAGACAAAGCCCTGCTCTTGGAAGAAGCGGTGGATGGCGGCAGCCGCGACAGAGCGGATGCGGAACACGGCACGGAACAGGTTGGTGCGCGGGCGCAGGTGCTGCTGGGTACGCAGGAACTCGACGGTTGCGCGCTTCTTCTGCAGCGGGTAGTCCGGGGCGCTCGTGCCCTCTACCTCGATGGAGGTGGCAGAAAGCTCGAAAGGCTGGGGCGCATCGGGGGTCAGCTTGACGGTGCCGGTGCAAATGAGTGCAGCCGAGACGTTTTGGTGGGCGATTTCGTCGTAGTTGCCGAGCGTCTCGCGGTTCATGACGACCTGCAGGTCGCGGAAGCAGCTGCCGTCGTTGAGCGTGACGAAGCCAAAGTTCTTCATGTCGCGGACGGACTTGACCCAGCCGGCGACAGTGACGGTCTTGCCGCCGAGCGACTCGGCATCGGCATAGAGCTGCGCGATTTTGGTGCGGTTCACGTATCCTCCCATAGCGGTTGAATGATAGTTATCCATACAGTTCGATATTCTAGCAGCTCGGCTCATTTGGGCTATACAGATAAGGTATTGACGGGACGGTTTTCAAACGAAAAGCGCCCGCGGCCAGATGGTCGTGGGCGCTTGGCGTGTTGCCTATTGGCTGTACGGCGCAGGACTCGTTACTTGGTCTTAGCCACCAGCAGCGGGTCGCCCAGCTTGACGAGCGGGTTGCCGCCGATAAGCGTTCCAGACTCGCCGACATGGTCGATGCTCTTAAGACGATCGAGCTCGGAGATGATGACGGTCACGATGTCCTCGTGACCGGCGGCTTTGATGGCCTCGCGGTCGAAGCTGATGAGCGGCTGGCCCGCCTTGACCACATCGCCCATCTCGACAAAGCGGGCAAAACCCTTGCCGTTCATTTCCACGGTGCCCAGGCCAACATGGATGAACACGCGAAGACCGTCCTCGGTGATCATGCCGATGGAGTGGTTGGTGACGGTGGTGGCGCCGATGCGGCCGTTGGCGGGCGCATAGATGGTACCGGTAATGGGCTCGATGCCGTAGCCCTGACCGAGCATACCCGAGGCGATGGTCTCGTCGGGAACCTCATCCAGGTTAACGAGCACGCCGTTGACGGGGGCGTAGATGACGCCTTCGCGGGTGGCGAAGCTTGCCGCGGGCGGAACGGATGCCTCGCCCGCCGAGGTGAAGGTGGACTTAAGCGAATCGAGCAGACCCATAGTTGCCTCCAACTTAAATAGGCGCATATCGCGCGCTTGGTTTGCCGGAAACGTTTCATACGTGTTTCACGGCTTGGTCAACGCCCCTATTCTACGCTGCTCAACGATACCTCTGAGCTGGGATTATGTGATATATCAGTTGGAGGGAAACTTATTGCCGGAGTGTTTCTGTGCCACGGGCTCAAGTGGGGTACGCTTAGACGCGAAAAACAAGGGCGCATAATTTGCGCGAAGGGAGCACATATGATTGTCGAGAACCATGCGCTGTGGGGCGAGGAGCCGACCGAGGAGTATCCGGCGACGTTTACGTATCTGGGTGCCGAGCCGCTGCCCGATAAGCCCAATGGCCGCCGCCCCGCGGTGGTCATCTGCGGCGGAGGCGGGTTTACGCATATCGCTCCGCACGAGCAGGACCCGGTGGCGTTTGCATTTTTGGACCGCGGCTACCAGGCCTTTGTGCTCAACTATGTGACGAGTGGCACGGGCGACGTGAGTTTTCCGCACCCGCAGGCAGACCTTGCCAAGATGGTCGCCACGGTTCGTGCGAATGCCGACGAGTGGCATGTCGATCCCAAGCGCGTGTGCGTTGTGGGCTTTTCGGCGGGCGGCATGATTTGCGCCTCGCTGGCAACGCAGTGGAAGACCGGCCCCTTCGCGGCACTTGTCGGGGCGCGTCCGGACGACATTCGTCCCGATGCCGTGGTGCTGGGCTATCCATTGCTCGACTTTGCCTATGTCCGCGACATGCAGACGCGCGATCCGCGCATCGACTTGCGCGTGCCCAAGACAGGTGGCAAGACGGGGCGCGATTTGCTCAACGATTACCTGTCGATGGTGACCGGCGGCGAGGCCACCGAAGAGCACCTGGCCGATATCTGCCCTACCACGCATGTTTCGCGCCAGATGCCCCCGACTTTTGTGTGGGGCGTGTCCGATGACAAAACGGCGCCGATCGCGCAGGTCTATCCGTTTGCTCAACGCATGGCCGAGGAGGGCGTCGCTTGCGAGATGCACGTCTTTGACCAAGGCGGTCACGGCCTTTCGCTCGGCAATGCCAATACCGCGGTCGACAACGAGGACAAACAGGTGGCGGTTCGCCCTTGGATTCGCCTAGCCTTCCGCTTCCTGGAGCGCCATCTGTAAGAGTAAGAGGGCCAGCCCCATCCCGTCCCTCATAACTTGCGGTGAAATAGTTCCTGTTTTTGCTGGTTAAAGCCCCAAGCAGGAACTATTCCACCGCAACTTCGTTTTGATGCCCGGGCCGGAAACCGCGTCCCAGTTTTGCCCCGGGACTGCGGACAAAAAGTTGGACCGTTGAGGTCCGGAACGGAGTCCGCATGGCATACAGTAGGAGAATGGTGGAGAGGGCCAGGGCGCTTCGCGGCGCCGGGCTCACC
>NZ_JBQKDO010000017.1:0-29834 GCF_052121795.1 Collinsella sp. LCP19S3_B7 | reverse complement strand
CTCGAAGAGCCCGATCGCCGCCTTCCTGGCCTCGATGTCGTGTTTCACTCTCAAGTCGACACGCATAAAAAGCCTCCCATTTCTCGTGTCCAAGAAATGGGAGGCAGTTCACAATGTGTCTGCCGCCGCCTTTGAGTTGCCCCACGCGCATTTCGTGTATTTGAAATACACGAAATTGCACTGTCGGAGCTTGCAGGCGGATAGACACTACTCGTATGGGACGGTTTTCACCGGTTGCTCGCCACCTTGGGCTATGTTCGCCCCTATGCCTGCATCCGGGGCTGTGTTGATTGACGACGGCGTTCCCAGCGGGCGAGCTTAATCGTCACCAGCGTGAGCGCCCAGGCCACAAGCGAGAACGCGGCGCCCACTGCGCCTACGTACGCAATGCCAATGTTGCTTACCACGGCTCCGCCCACTGCGGTGCCAAACGTGATGCCGACGCTAAACCCATGGGCTTAACCGAGCTTGCGAGTACCATCGACTTGGGATGGCGGCGGCGTGCCACGTCCATGAAGTGCGTGAAGCATGACACCGAGAACAGGCACATGAGCAGCGCCAAGCTAATGTGACAAAGGGGCAGTCCGTTTGTCACATTCCATGTCTTAGAAACTTGCAAATTCTGCAAGTTTCTAAGGTAACATCTTATAAACTTGCAAAAAATGCAAGTTTATAAGATTTCATGTCTGGTCGGGCGCTAGGGAGACTCTATGGATATCGTTCGCCGAAGCCGTTATCTTGATCGACTCATTGCTTTTCAGGATACCGACCTCATCAAAATCGTGACGGGCATACGCCGTTGTGGCAAATCAACGTTATTGGACATGATGAGGGACTATCTGGCGCAACAGGGGGTGCCAGCCGAGCGTTTGCTGACCTTTAAGATGGAATCTCTAGAGTACGCGGGAATTACGGATTATCTGACGTTTTATCGTATGGTTCGGGAGCGCATCGACGGCATCGATCATCCCTACCTGTTCTTTGACGAGCTCCAGAATGTCGAAGGTTGGGAAAAGGCGGTCAACTCGCTCCGAGTGGATTTGCCGTGCGATATCTATGTCACGGGCTCCAATGCCTTTTTGCTATCGAGCGAGCTCGCAACGCTTATCTCGGGCCGATATGTCGAGGTCAAGATGCAGCCTCTCACGTTTGGCGAATATCTTGATTTTCGCTCGATTGATGCGGTCGCCGCTGAAGGGCTTGGTGAGAGGGTCGAACTTGTTTCCAAGACGGGCGATCGCCTTAATTCAAATACCGTGCTTGAGCAGTACATAACCTATGGCGGCATGCCGTTTCTGGCCCATGATGAGCCGAGACGCGAGCTGTGTCGCGACTATATCCGTAGCCTCTACCAGACGATCGTCGCGCGCGATATCCTGTCGCGTGTGACGCGTAGGGGTCGCGGAGCTATCACCAAGCGCGATGTTCTCGAGCGGCTCTGTGCGTATCTGGCAGACAACATCTCCAACCAAACCTCGGTCAACAAAATCGTAGGGACGCTCAACGAATCAGCGGGCGGTAAGACCAACGCATCGACGGTGTCGGCATATATTGACGCTCTGGAAGAGACGTACCTGTTTACCAAAGTAAAAAGGTATGACATCAAGGGGCGGGAGCTTCTTAAGACAGGCGGTAAATATTACATAGCTGATACGGGAATTCGCAGCTATCTTGACGGATATAGAGGTAGCGATAGCGGAAGGATGCTCGAGAACGTCATCTACAACCAGCTTGTCTTTGAAGGATACGAAGTGTTTTGCGGCCATCTACGCGCGGGGGAAATCGACTTTGTCGCAATCGGCGAGGGATCAGACCGCAAATATATCCAGGTTACCGAACGGATCGATGCCGAGGCGACGAGGGAACGCGAGCTGCGACCGCTCAAGCTAAGCACGCTAGGAAAAATTCCTGATTCGTATGAGAAGATCCTGATTGTCAGGGATGGCGACCATCCAACGGACATCGATGGCATCAGAATCGTGGGGGCAGTCGACTTCTTGTTGAGAAATAAGATTACCCGCGGCTAAACGTAAACAGATCCGTTTCGATGCGACAAAAGAGCAGTCCTTTTCGCATTCCGTGCGAGCCCTCGTGCCGTCTGGGGGTATAAGGCTAGCAAGCGTTTATTTGCGAGGCCTAAGGGGCGCCCCGTATGGATATCGATAACTTTGAATGGTGGTATAGCGAGGGCGAGGTTCCGGACGAGGAGTGGGACGAGCCCGCGCCGCATGACGTGTCGAGCGACGAGGACGAGAGCGGCGACGATGCCGTCGAGACGGACGCCGCTTCCGACTCGGCCGAACCCCTAACCTTTGAACAGGCCTGGGCCCAGGCTGAGGCCGACGAGGCAAAGGCCGACGCCACGGCCACACTGGGTGAGCCGGCCGACATGTCCATCTCGCCGGCAAAGACCCCACAGCTGCGTCACACTATCGACCCCGACAGCACGGCATCCTTTAGCATTCTCGACGTGCCCGCGCAGGGCGCCCAGGCGCCTGCGCCCACGCATCGCCCCGATCTGGCTCGCGAGGAAGGCGCGGGCCGGCGCTCTCCGCTCGGCCCCATCCTCATCGCCTTCATGGCCGGCGTTATCGCCTGCTCGGCAATCGGCAGCGTTTGGAGCCATGTTGAGCAGCAGCGCCAAGACGCCGCCAAGGTCGAGATCTCCGTCGAACAATCGCTCAACCGTACGCGCTCGGTGCATGTGTCGGTCGAGGTCAAGGACGGCGCGACGTGGGATACCGCGCGCGGCGACAGCCAGATGCTCATCCATATCGTAGGCCGTACGCTCAAGGGACAAGCGATCGACGAGCACCAATACGTCAATTCCGAAGGTGACGGTATCGAGCTCAAGCCCGGCGACTACGAACTTACGGTCGATGAGCCACCTGTCGCCACCGACGGCACGCGTTTTCGTGCCTCGAAAAGAATGGTTCCCGCGAGCTTTAACTCGCGGGCGCCCGATACGGTCGACACCACCTCGCAGGGCGGGTTTGACCTTTACGTGGATACCCAGTAGGCGCTCGCCGTCCATTTCCGCTATGGCTACTCAATAATCGCCTGCCGTCCCGTTCCGCCGCCAAGAGTGGGACAATAGTCCTCGACACTATTGTTTACTTTTGGAGGAAGTAGCATGTCTACCGTCACTACCATCAGGCGCGGCGGCCTCACCGCGGCCATCGATTCCATGGGCGCCCAGCTCACGAGCCTTGCCCTCAACGGCAACGAGTATCTGTGGCAGGGCGATCCCGCTTTTTGGGGCAAGCATGCGCCCATCCTGTTCCCCATTGTGGGCTCGCTGCGCAACAACACGGCGACGTCTGCAGCCGGCAGCTGCGAGATGGCGCGCCACGGCATCGCGCGTATCGTGGAGCACAAGCTGGTCGAGGTGTCGGAGGACGGTTCGTCCGTCACCTACGAGATCACCGATACGCCCGAGTCGCTCAAGGCCTTCCCGTTCCACTTTAAGCTCAACATGACCTATGCCCTGACTGGCGACGCCACTCTTACGCAGACCTTTGCCGTCACCAACACCGGCGACGTGGACCTGCCGTTTTCGGTGGGCGGCCACCCCGCATTTAACGTGCCCGTTCCCGGTGCCGAGGACGAGGCGTTCGAGGATTACGAGCTGGCGTTTACCGAGGCTTGGACTAACGAGGCCCCCATCATCACGCCCGATGGCCTTATGACGTTCGAGGGAAGCTACAAGGCTCCCGATAACTCGGACGTGCTGCCCATCACGCACCGCAGCTTCGACAACGACGCCATCATGTTCACCGATACCCCGGGCTCCACGCTCACGCTGCGCGGTCGCAAATCGGGCCACGGCGTCAAGATTGACTTTGAGGGCTTTAAGTACATTGGCGTGTGGTCTGCCGCCAACGACGCCCCGTTCGTGGCGCTCGAGCCTTGGACCGGACATACCACCATGGACACCGAGGACGACGTCTTCGAGCACAAGGTCAACACCATCACCTTGGCTCCCGGCGCCACCGACAAGCGCGCCTTCGAGGTTACGCTGCTCTAGAGGTTCCGCCGTTCTAACGAACGGCGGACCGGTCGACGCTGCGCGCCACCCAGAGCGACAATTTGTCATTCAAAAGGCAAGGCATGACCAGAAGGTCTATGCCTTGCCTTTTTCATGCCAACTTGTTCGCTCTGGGTGGCGCTCGCTGGCATTGCCGAATCATCGACGTCCCCAACGACTGTCCCCGATGACTACTTGTTTGACTGGTCGTTTAAGAACGTCCCCAACGGCTACCAATCGTTTTCAGTTTGTTAATTTGTATATATGCATCTGCTGTAGGTAACGCTGAGCGGTATCCTGTTAAGTCATTAGCATACGATTCAACAGGGAAGGCAGATTATGCATTCTCCCCATCAGCGCGACGTGCATCCACAGCCGGTGTGCAGCCGTCGCATCTTCTTGGGTAGCGCTCTTGCCGCGAGCGCTTCCGTCGTCGCCGGCGCGCTCGCCGGCTGTCAGCGCCCGTCCACGCTCAAGGTGGTTCAGCCCACGACGGGCGGCGGTCGCGACGACCTGTCCGATTCCGTGATCGGCAAGGATAAGATCCGCATCGGCATGGAGGCGGCCTACGCCCCGTACAACTGGCAGGTTTCCGAAGCCAGTGAGTACACCATCCCCATCGACAACGTACAAGGCGCCTATGCCGATGGCTACGACGTGCAGATCGCCAAGATTGTCTGCAAGGCCCTCGGTGGCGAGCCCGTTGCCGTCAAGCAGAGCTTCTCGGGCCTTATCGATTCGCTCAACAACGGCCAGATCGACCTCATCATCGCCGGTATGAGCGCCACGCCCGAGCGTGAGGAGTCGGTCGGCTTCTCCGACCCGTACTTTATTGGCTACTTCGGCCTGTTCGTAAAAGAGGGTTCCCCCTACCAAAACGCCACCAAGCTCAGTGACTTCAGCGGCGCCACGGTGCTCGGCCAAAAGGACACCATGCTCGATACCGTCATCGACGAGATCCCGGGCGTCGTTCACAAAAACCCGGTCGACTCCGTCCCCACGGTGTTCTCGAACCTGCTGCAGGGCACCTGCGACGCCGTGACGTACAACACCGAAAACGAAAAGGGCTACATGGCCCAAAATCCCGGTATCGTCCCCATTCATTTTGCCGAGGGCGAGGGCTTTAAGCAGGAGGTCACGGCAAACGTCGGCTGCCGCAAGGGCTCGGACAAGCTGCTTAAGCTCATCGACAAGACGCTCAAGGGCGTCAGCCAGGAGGAGCGCGACCAGATGTGGGACGCGTGCCTCGACCGTCAGCCGGCATAGGGAGGCAGCATGAAAGCCATCAATCGTCTGGTCTCCTTTATCAAAGCCGACCATCGTTATGTGTACCTGGGCACGAGCGTCATCGCGGCGCTCGGACTGGCGTTTAGCCAGCGCAACCCCACGCCGCTGAGCTTCCTGGCCCCCACGGGCGTGTTCCAAGATTGCCTTTGGGCGATCCTGTGGGCGTGGCTCGTCGTGTCGGCGGCGGCGCTGGTCACCAAGCTTATGCACTGGAGCGACTATCGCGAAAAGTCGCCGTTCGCATCCGAGCGTTTCCGTCGTGGAGCACGCTTGGGCAGCTACGTCGCGGCCGCCATCGCGGCAGTTTTCTTTATCGACCGCTGCGTCATGTCGTTTATCGACCTGGTGCAGGTGAGCATTGTCTCGGATTCCAACCCCAGCGACTTTTTGTCGAGCCTGGTCTACATGACCTACAAAAGCGGCGACTTCTTCATTCGCGGCATCGAGATCACCGTCGCACTTGCGACCTTCGGCACCGTTATCGCCTTTTTCCTGGCACTGCTCTTTGTGTTTTTGCGCATTCAGACCTTCGATCGCGTGGACAACGACCTGGTGCGCTTCTTTAAGAGCATCGGCCGCGGCTTTACGACCGTCTACTCCACCATCGTGCGCGGCACGCCCATGATGGTCCAGGGCCTGCTCATCTATTACGCGGGCTTCACCGTTTTGCGCGGCATGGGCTTCGAGACCGCCCAGGCCAACCAGATTTGGAGTACCTTTACCGCCGGCCTCGTCACCATCTCGCTCAACTCCACCGCCTACATGATGGAGGTCCTGCGCGGCGGCATCGAGTCCATCGATTCCGGTCAGGCCGAGGCGGCGCGCTCGCTGGGTCTGTCGCAGTGGCAGGCTATGCGTAAAGTCGTGTTTCCCCAGGGCATTAAAAACGCGATTCCGGCGCTCACCAACGAGCTCATCATCAACATCAAGGACTCGTCGGTGCTCTCGGTCATCGGCGTGTTCGACCTCATGTACGCCACTACCACCGTCGCCGGCGTGTACTACCGCCAGATGGAGGTCTACTGCGTGACGCTCGTGGTCTACCTAATCATGACGCTCGTGGCGAGCCGCCTGCTCGAGGCCTTTGGCAAAAAGCTCGGCGCCGAGGCCCCGGCCACGCTGCCCAGCTCCAACTAGGCTCAAGACGAGGAGAATCATCATGGCAGATACCGCCACTACCGGCGCTGCGGCCGCCGCACAGACCAATGAGCCGCTCATCCGCGTCGAGGGCCTGCACAAGAGCTTCGGCTCGCTCGAGGTGCTCAAGGGCATCGACCTGTCCGTTAACCCCGGCGAGGTCGTTACCATTATCGGCGCTTCGGGTTCGGGCAAATCGACCTTTCTGCGCTGCCTCAACCTGCTCGAGACCCCGGATGCGGGCCATATCTGGTTCCATGGCCAGGACCTCACGGCCGAGCGCTGCAACATCAACAAGCTGCGTGAGGACATCGGCATGGTGTTCCAGGGCTTCAACCTGTTTAACAACATGGACGTGCTCGATAACTGCACGCTTGCGCCCGTCACGCTCAAAAAGATGACCAAGGCCGAGGCCGAAAAGGTCGCGCTGGAGCATCTGACGAGCGTGGGACTCGAAAAGTTCGCGCACGCCGCCGTGGGTCGCCTGTCCGGTGGTCAAAAGCAGCGCGTGGCCATCGCTCGTGCCCTATGCATGAATCCGCAGATCATGCTGTTCGACGAGCCGACCTCCGCACTCGACCCCGAGATCGTGGGAGAGGTGCTCGAGGTCATGCGCAAGCTCGCTGCCGACGGCATGACCATGGTCGTCGTCACGCACGAGATGGCCTTTGCCCGCACCGTGTCCGATCGCGTGGTCTTTATGGACAAGGGCGTGGTCCTCGAGGACGCCGCGCCGGCGGAGCTCTTTGGCAACCCCAAGCACCAGCGTACCCGCGAGTTCCTCTCGCGCTATCTCGAGGACAAATAACCAACCGCAAATGTTTGCATGGCAGGGCCGTTCCGGTGGGGCGGCCCTCGTCATCACAATCGAAAGGATGTCATGGCCGAGGTTTGGCGCTTCTTTGCGCATGAGGATGATTTTGCCGATTTGGACGAAGTTGGCGCGTGCGAGCGTCTGGGGCGCGTGCTGTCGTTTCCGACCGTTTCGAGTATGGATGCCGAGGCGGTGAACTGGCAGCCGTTCGATGACCTGCGCGCCTATATGCAGCAGGCGTGGCCACATGTGTTCGCGGCGGGCGAGGTCGAACTCATCGACCACTCGCTGCTGGTGACACTTGGCGGTTCCGACCCTGCCCTCAAGCCCGTTATGCTCATGGGCCACATGGACGTGGTTCCCGTGGTGCCCGGCACCGAGGCCGACTGGACGCATGCCCCCTTTAGCGGTCACGTGGACGACACCTACATTTGGGGTCGCGGCGCTATCGACATGAAAGACCAGGTCGCAGGTATTCTCGAGGCGGTTGAGTATGCGTTGGTGCACGGCTGGGAGCACGAGCGGACGCTGCTGCTCGCCTTTGGCCAGGACGAGGAAACCACGCAGTATGGAGCGGGGGCCATCGGCCGCGTGCTCGAGGAGCGCGGCGTTGAACTTGAATACCTGATCGACGAGGGTGACTACCGTATTGTTTCGGCTGCCGAGTACGGCGCGGGCGAGGGCTGGCTTATGCATGCCGACCTTGCCGAGAAGGGCTATGCCGATATCGTGCTCAAGACGAAGAGCGAAGGCGGACATTCGTCCAACCCCTACGGCGGCACATCGCTCGAGGTATTGAGCCGCGCTATCGCCGCAATCTGCGATATCGAGTGGCCGACGCGCGTGACCGATCTGCTTGCCGCGCAGCTTGTCGAGTTGGGGCTCTACACGGCGGATGAGATTGCCGCCAACGGAGGCGTCATTGTTCGCGACTGCCTCGCCAGCAACAAGCTCTATCCGCTCGTGACCACTACCTGTGCGCCCACGCAGATTGAGGGCGGCAGCACTGGCGCCAACGTGATGCCGCAGGATATGTGGGCCAATATTAACTTCCGCATGCTCGAGGGCACGGGCGTGGCTGATGTTGTTGACCGTTGCCGCGAGGCCGTTGCCGCTGCGGGCCTTACCGGGCGCGTGGAGGTCGAACTTGGCCCCGGCAGCTCAGAACCTTCGCCGTCCCCACGTGTTGGCGGACCGGGGCTCGAGGCCGTTCGCACTATTGCCGCCCGCTACTTTCGTGATCCAAAGGGGGCGGAGGAAAACGTACCGAATGCGGCGGGCGGGGCTGCTGTCGGCATTGTGCCCTCAACCGTGATCGGTGCCACCGATGCGGCTAACTATCAGCGTATTTGCTCTGAATGCATTCGCTTTTCGGCGTTTGTGGTCGACGATGACGAGTGCGATCGCGGTGTCCACGGCACCAACGAGCGCATTACCCGCCGTGCCTACCTCCAAGGTGTCCACTTTTTCATCGCTCTGCTTCAAACGCTCTAGAATGTGACAAAGCGACAGTCCCTTTGTTAGCCGTTGTAGTCGTTGGGGACGTTCTTAAACGACTCGTCGTTAAGGAACGTCCCCAACGACTGCGTCCACTCATTCCGTGCGGGTTATATGCAGGTTTGCCTGCGCACGCTATCATATATGGGTTAGACCGCAACTATGTACCCTATACGCGAAGGGATGCGCATGTATCTGAAAATCGACATGTTCTAGCTGGGCTTACCCCGCAACGGCGCCATGCGCCCCATCAATTCCGCCGATTTTCACCTTCACGCATATAAAGGAGTTCCGCCATGCGCGACAAGCTCGAAAAGATTATCAAGGCCTACGAGGAGCTCGAGAAGAAGCTTTCCGACCCGGCCGTCGCCTCCGACATCAAGGAGTTCACGCGTCTCAACAAGGAGTACGCGCACCAGTCCGACCTCATTGCCGCTGCGCGCGAGTACATCGGCGCGCTCGACGACATCGAGGCTGCCAAAGAAATGCTCCGTGACACTACCGATGCCGACGAGAAGGAGATGCTCCAGATGGACATCTCCGAGAACGAGGACAAGCTTCCCCAGCTCGAGGAAGACATCAAGTACATGCTCATCCCGAGTGACCCCAATGACGACAAGAACACCATCGTCGAGATCCGCTCCGCCGCAGGTGGCGACGAGGCGGCCATTTTCGCCGGTGACCTGTACAAGATGTACCAACGCTTCTGCGAGTCGCGTGGCTGGAAGACCACCGTGCTCGACTCCAGCCCCAGCGAGGCCGGCGGTTTTAAGTCCATCGAGTTCAAGGTCGAGGGCGACCGTGTCTACTCCGTCATGAAGTTCGAGTCCGGCGTGCACCGTGTCCAGCGCGTTCCCAAGACCGAGTCCCAGGGCCGCATCCAGACCTCCACGGCAACTGTCGCCGTGCTTCCCGAGGCCGAGGAGATCGACGTTCAGATCAACCAGTCCGACCTGCGCATCGATACCTACTGTGCCTCCGGTCCTGGCGGTCAGTGCGTTAACACCACCTACTCCGCCGTGCGCATTACCCACCTGCCCACCAATACCGTGGTGCAGTCGCAGGAGCAGCGTTCCCAGATTCAAAACCGCGAGGTCTGCATGCAGATGCTGCGTGCCCGTCTGTACGAGATGGAACTCGAGAAGCAGCAGGCCGAGCTCGGCGCCGAGCGCCAGAGCCAGATTGGCCACGGAAACCGTTCCGAGAAGATCCGTACTTACAACCAGCCCCAGGACCGCGTGACCGACCACCGTATCGGTTTCAACTCCACCTACAACGGCGTCCTTCTGGGCGACCAACTCGGTGCCGTCATCGAGGCGCTTGCCGCCGCCGAGCGTGCCGAGAAGCTGGCGCAGGCCGTGTAGTAGGTTCCGCCGTTCTACCGAACGGCGGACCGGCCGACGCTGCGCACCGCCCAGGGCGACAATTTGTCATTCAAAAGGCAAGGCATGACCAGAAGGTCTATGCCTTGCCTTTTTCATGCCAACTTGTTCGCCCTGGACGGCGCTCGCTGTCCGTCCTCTACCTGCGGCGGGTAGTCATTGGGGACTTATGCTCAACCTGCGGCGCCTTAGAGGTAGTCATTGGGGACGTTCTTAAATGACTAGGTTGGGTAAATTACTTTTCGAGTTTATTTAATCTACTTTGTTGGAAATTGGGCTGCCTAACTGCTCAAAGTAAATAAAAGCCTTCATCTGCAATTGAAAATATTGCTCGAAAAATCGTCCAAGAAGTCGCGGGGCCCTTTTTGGTGCGTCGCACGTCAAGCGATTTGGCAAGTTCTTGGTTAGATATTAGTCAGTTTTGGGGCAACCTTGCCAAAAGCTTGACGAATGCAAATCTAGACGTCGGCGAATGAACACTTTGAGCGAGCCCGGTGCAAAATTCTGGGCTGATTCTCGATAATCGCTTCCAATCGTCTCTCGCCGCGTGCCGCCCTCGCGTACAATCTGCTCCGACATTCGCGCGCCGCCCGGCGCTTAAGAGGGGAGGACCCATGGCAAACGAGATCTGGACCATCAGGCGTTGTCTCGAGTGGACCAAGGAGTACCTAGCCGAGCGCGGCGAAGAGCACCCCCGTCTTTCTGCCGAGTGGCTGTTGTGCGCCGCCACGGGCCTAGCGCGCATTGACTTATATATGCGTATGGACGACACGCTCGATGCAGCGCAGCTCGAGACCATGCACGCGGCGGTTGTCCGTCGCGCCAAGGGCGAGCCGCTGCAGTACATCACCGGCAGCACGCAGTTCCGCATGATCGACGTCGCGTGCGCCCCCGGCGTGCTCATTCCACGTCCCGAGACCGAGATGCTCGTCGAGGAAGTCCTCAATTATCTGGATGCCGAGGTTCTGAGCCCCGAGGCTGCCACCCGCCAGCGCGTAGAGTTGCCATGGAACGACGAGGTCGAGCAGGCGCGTAAAGCCGAAGTCGCATTGGCTGACGAACGCGCGACTGCCGAGCGCCGTGCCGCCAACCTCACGGCTGCCGATGAGGCGGCGTTGGGCGGAGACGTGCTGGGCAGCCGAGCTTATGCCGAGGAGCTGGCCGATCGTGAGGCCGAGGAAGCCGCCGCGCAGGCAGCTGAGGCCGAGACCGCGGAAGTCGCTGAGCCCGAGCTCGACGAATACGGCATTGCCATCGAAGGCGTCGACCAAGAGACGGCCCTAGTGCAGGATGCCGCCGCGTCTGTGCCTGCCGACCCCCGCATTGCCCGCGTTCTCGAGGTCGGCTGCGGCACGGGCTGCATTTCGCTCTCCCTTGCTTGGGAGCGTCGCGGCCATGTCGCCTGCACCGCTACCGATATCGAGCCGCGCGCCATCGACCTGGCCACCAAAAACCGCGATGCACTCGGGCTGACGTCCGATGAGGTCGCCTTCAGCCTCACGAACCTGGTGAGCTCTATCCCCCGCGAGGAGTGGGGCACCTTCGACGTGCTCGTTTCCAACCCGCCTTATATCCCGACTGACGTCATGCGCTCGCTGCCGCACGAGGTCAAGGACTTTGAGCCCGATTTGGCGCTCGAGGGCGGAGCCGATGGCCTTGATATCTTCCGCCGCCTGCTCAATGCGGCGCCCTATATGCTGCGCGCCGGCGGCCTGTTTGCCTGCGAGCTCTATGAGGGCGCCCTCGACGCCGCGGCCGAGCTCTGCCGCCAGGCGGGTCTTTCGGACGTACGCATCGTCCGTGACCTCACCGATCGTCCCCGCATCGTTCGAGCTATCGTCACCGAGCCCAAACAACGTCAGTAAAGTACGAAGCGTATTGGCGGCGCGGCGGCGGGAGCGCTGCGCCGGAAATGTAAAGAGGCTTGTCACGGCTCAATTTCCCCTCACTTTCACCGACTGCTATAGCCGCTCACCAAACCAACATGCGCTGTGGACAAATAGGTTAAACGTTTCGTGCGAGAATGCCCCTCAGTAAACAAACTTTCACCAGAGTGTAAGGGGCTGGCATACACATGCAGACGGTCTATCGGGTATTCGAGGGAGTGCGCGAGCCGCATCGGCTCGCCGTCGAGCGTACGGCCGAGGTGCTCGGCCGTGGCGGCCTGGCCCTGATTCCAACCGAGACCGTCTATGGCGTCGCTGTGGCAGTCAACGCTTTCTCGGACGCCGTGCCCCAAGATACAAGCGAATCTCTGCCGTGGCCGCGCGATCCGCAGGCTGCCGTCAACGGCGCCGCGGTGCCCGCGCTCGGTACCGGCTGCCGTCGCATCTTTACCCTCAAGCAGCGTGAGCTCACCCAAACGGTCGCCTGGCTGGTCGATGATGCCGAGGCCCTCGACCGCTACGGCGTGGATATCCCAGAAGAGGCACGCATACTTGCCCGACGATGCTGGCCGGGCGCCCTGACTATTGTGGTCAAGGCGGCTGCCTGCGTGCCGACCTTTATGCGTGCCGCCGACGACACGGTGGCTCTTCGCGCGTCGGCCTCGCCCGTGGTACAGGCGCTCATCTGCACCTGTGGCAGCCCACTTGCCTGTACGAGCGCCAATACACACGGCGCGCCCGCGCCGGCAAGCTTTGCCGACGTTGAAGACCGCATTCTAGAAGGGGTCGACGTGGCCGTCGACGCGGGCGAGACGCCGTGCCGCGACGCTTCGACCATCGTGTCGTTCCAGCACGGCGGGCTCCAGATCCTGCGCCAAGGCGCACTTCCCGCGTCAGAGATTGAGCGGGTCCTGTCCGACCCGATGCAACAGAAAGGTGTAAGCGATGTCGTTGAATCTGGGCAGTCTGGGCATGGAAGATGCCTCGTTTGACTTTGGCGGTTCCTACATCATGGCGCTCGACTGCGGCACCACCTCGGTACTTGCGACCATCGTCGACGAGTACGGCTGCATTGTCGCCCAAGCGCGCCGCAGTGTCAAAACCAGCTTCCTGCGTCCCGGCTGGGTGGAGCAAGACCCCATGGCGGTCCTTGCCAGCCAGATTGCGGTCATGATGGAGGTTCAGTTTAAGAGCGGGATTCATTCCGATCGCATCGCCGCCATCGGTATCTCCAATCAGCGTGAGACCACGGTGGTCTGGGACCGCGTGAGCGGCCAGCCCATCTATAACGCCATCGTATGGCAGTGCCGTCGCACCGCGTCTCTGATCGATAATTTGGTTGATCAGGGCGCAGAAGAGCTGGTGCGCTCCCGCACGGGGCTTACGCTCGACCCGTATTTCTCGGCCTCCAAGGTGCAGTGGATTCTCGACAACGTCGACGGCGCACGCGAGAGCGCGGCGGCGGGCGACCTCATGTTTGGCACCATCGACACCTGGCTCATCTACAACCTCACCGGCAGCCAGGTCTTTGCCACCGACTACACCAATGCCAGCCGCACGGCACTCTTTAATATCCATACGCTCGATTGGGACGACGACCTGCTGGCGCTCTTTGACGTTCCACGTTCCATGATGCCCGAGGTTCGCTGGAGTTCGGGCGACTACGGCCGCGTCGCGAGCGACATCATGACCAACATGCCACCCATCATGGGCGTGGCGGGCGACCAGCAGGCGTCGCTGTTCGGCCACTGCTGTTTCCATCCCGGCCAGACCAAAAACACCTATGGTACTGGTTGCTTTATGCTCATGAACACCGGCGACGAGGTCGTCGAATCCAAGAACGGTCTGGTCTCCACCATCGGTATCGCCGCGGACGGCAAGATCAGCTACGCACTCGAGGGTTCCATCTTTGCCGCCGGCTCCACCATGAACTGGCTTCGCAACAACATGGGCATCATCTCGAGCGTGAGCGAGTCTGCACAACTCGCCGCTTCGATTAACGACAACGAGGGCTGCTACTTCGTTCCCGCCTTTGCGGGTTTGGGCGCTCCCTGGTGGGACCCGCGTGCCCGCGGTATCGTGTGCGGTCTGACCGGCGCCTCGAGCCGTGCGACCATCGTACGTGCCGCCTGCGAATCCATGGCATATCAGAGCTACGACGTGCTGCGCGCCATGGAGCAGGACGTGGGGCTTTCGATCGAACGCCTGTCTGTCGATGGCGGCGCGTCGCGCAACGAGTTCATCATGCAATTCCAGGCCGACCTGCTGGATATCCCCGTGCTGCAATGCGAGACGGTGGAGACCACGGCAATCGGTGCCGCGTACTTGGCGGGCCTTGCCGTCGGCTATTGGGAAGACCTGGAAGAGCTGGAGCAAAATGCCCAGATCGTTAGGACCTTCCTTCCCCGCATGTCCGCCGAGCGCCGCGAGCAAAACCTTGCGGGCTGGCGCGATGCGGTCAAGCGCTCGCTCAGTACCGCACAGTAGGGCTGCGACGGGCCACTCGATACAGCAAACCGCTAAACTTGTGTATGGCGCGCGGCGGCAACATCGCTGCGCGCCATGCCAGCAAGGTCGTTTTACGGCCGCAACGAAAGGGGCAATCAACTCATGACCGTTACCTACGATGCGTCCCGTGTGACGCTTGTCGATCATCCGCTCGTCCAGCACAAGCTGTCGATCCTGCGCGACAAAAACACCGGCACCAATCAGTTCCGCCAGCTCGTGCGCGAACTCGCGCTTTTTGACGGCTACGAGGCCATGCGCGACCTGCCTATGGAAGACGTCGAGGTCGAGACCCCCATCACTACCGCCACGTTCAAACAGCTCGCCGGCAAGAAACTCGCCATCGTGCCCATCCTGCGTGCGGGCCTTGGCATGGTCGACGGCATCCTCGACCTGGTGCCCTCCGCTCGCGTGGGACACATCGGTATGGAGCGCGACGAGGTTACCCACGAACCGCATGAGTATTACTGCAAGATGCCCAAGGATATCGACCAGCGCATCTGCCTGGTTGTCGACCCCATGCTCGCCACGGGCGGTTCGGCCGAGATGGCCATTAGCTACCTGCGCGAGCGCGGTGTCAAGGACATCCGCATGCTGTGCATCGTCGCGGCCCCCGAGGGCCTCAAGTCGCTGACCGAGAAAGACCCA
This sequence comes from Collinsella sp. LCP19S3_B7, assembly GCF_052121795.1. Classification (NCBI taxonomy): domain Bacteria; kingdom Bacillati; phylum Actinomycetota; class Coriobacteriia; order Coriobacteriales; family Coriobacteriaceae; genus Collinsella; species Collinsella sp. LCP19S3_B7. The sequence continues at coordinate 14,651 of NZ_JBQKDO010000017.1, read as the reverse complement.
GATGTGCATATCTATACCTGCGCCATCGACGACCATCTCAACGAGGCTGCCTACATCGTTCCCGGCCTCGGCGACGCCGGCGACCGCATCTACGGCACGCTCTAGTCGCTGGGCTAAGGCGGCCGCGGCTGCAAATACGAAGAAACGGTGCGCGCGGACGAACAAAAGTCGACCGCGCGCACTCCTGTTAACGGACGTTTTGCCCTGCAGGGTTCGAGAAAAACGTATTACCGTACCTGCGGCATAAAGAAGGTCTTAAGAAAACGAACAGGTGCGTATTAACCGATGCTTTTTCGGTTGTACTTTAGCGATTGGCTCGTACAATAGTCACCAATGTTTGGCGGGAACTGTTCTGTGAAGCGTTAAAAAAGAAAGTGAGGACGCCAGTGTTTCAGATAGCCGATCTGCTCGCTATCGTTGCAGGCGCCATCGCGGGCGCGGTCGCCTTTCTTCCCTTTGTCTTTACGCTCAAGCCGGTTCTTGACGATAAACAGAATGCGGACATGCTCAAGGGTATGGTGAGTCTGGCGGTCTCGGCAATCGCCCTGCTCGTCTTTACCTTGGTTGTGTTTGTGTTGTTCGGAGAGGCATTTCGCATGTTCCTCCTGGGCGAGGCGATCGGCTTCGTGGCCTTTATGGCCGCCTGCACGGTTCGTGTCGCCAAGGCGCTGCGAGATCCTCATGAGGTCGAAAGGTAAGTCGTGGAAATTTTTGAAAAGCTGCCTGATGAGATTAATCATCTGGTCAGCGAGTTCAGCTCCACCCCCGTCGTGGGCGATCTGAGCTGCGGCATCACGCAGTACTCGTTTTGGCTGATCGTCTCCACGATCGTGCTCCTGATCGTCCTGGCCGTGTTCAAGAAGAAACAGACCCTGGTTCCCAAGGGCTTCTTCGTCAACGGTTTCGAGTACATCATCGAGTACGTCGAGAACGATATCGGCAAGGGCGTCGTGGGTGAGAACTGGAAGAAGCACTTCCCGTTCCTGTGCTCGCTTTTCCTGTTCATCCTGATCAATAACATGATCGGCCTGATTCCGGGAATGAAGCCCGGCACCGGCGCAATCGGCTCCACCGCCGCGCTCGCCATCTTCGCCTTCGTGTACTTCATCTACTACGGATGCAAGGCTCACGGCGTGATCGGCTACATCAAGAGCCTCGCCCCGCAGGGCGTGAGCTTCCCGATGAACGTTCTTGTGTGGGTCGTCGAGCTTTTCTCGACCTTCCTGCGCCTCATCACGCTTGCCGTCCGTCTGTTCTGCAACATGTTCGCAGGGCACGTGGTCATGGGCTCGTTCGCCATCATGGCGAGCATGTTCATGCAGCCGCTGCTTCAGCAGGTTTCCGCGGCCCACGCCGTCGGCGCCCTGCCTTCGCTGGCCTGGCTTGCCATCCTCATCCTGATCTATGCGATCGAGCTCGTGGTCGGCGCCATCCAGGCTTACGTCTTCACGGTCCTTACCGCCGTGTATGTCTCCGAGGCAGAGGAGGTCGCGGAGGAGGAGTAATCTTCCGTTCGGGCCTTAAAGGTAAGGCAATTCGTTAAACCGCCGGTGCCCGTACCCATGGAGCCCGGCAGTTATAAAAAGGTTATCCTGCGTGAAATAAGACACGCACGACAAAGGAGGAATCGTGGGAGTTATCGGTTACGGTCTCGGTGTTATCGGCGCTGGTCTTGCTATCGGCCTGTCTGCTCTGGGTGCTACGGGTGCTATGGCCCGCCAGCCTGAGGTCCAGGGCCGCGTGTTCACCGTCTTCATCATGGGCTCCGCCTTCGGCGAGGCTCTGGCTCTGATCGGCTTCGTTGTCGCGCTGATCGTTAAATAGCACGGAGCGTCAAGTATGAATCTTTCATCCCAGAAGAGCGCGATCGCACTCTCCGCGTCCGCGGCCGCGCTGCTCATGCCGGTTTCCGCGTTCGCCGAGGACGGCGCTGCCGGTGCGGACATCCTCATCCCTAAGATGGCGGAGTTCATCCCGGCGCTTATCGCCTTCCTGATTATCTGGATCGTGCTGGCCAAGGTCGCCCTGCCGGGCATCATGAAGACCATGGAGGAGCGCGGCAAGAAGATCGAGGAGAGCCTCGACGAGGCCGAGAAGACCAAGCAGGAGGCTATCGCCAAGCGCGCTGAGTCCGACTCGATCGTCACCGACGCCCGTCGTCAGGCTGCCGACATTGTTCTCGAGGCCCGTAAGGACGCCGAGTCCGAGCGCGCCCGTATCATCGAGGCTGCTCACAAGGAGGCCGAGGAGATCATCGCCAAGGCCCATACGACCGTCGAGGACGAGCGCAAGTCCATCTACGCCGGTGCCGCGAGCTCCATCGCCGACCTGTCCGTTGCCGTCGCCACCAAGATCGTGGGCGAGGCACTCGAGGACGAGGCCGGGCAGAAGAAGCTCATCGAGCGCTACATCCAGGAAGCAGGTAGCCTGAATGCCGACTAGCCGCTATCAGGACAAGGTGCTCGAGACCTACGCGCGCTCCCTCATGGAAGCCGCCAAGGCCGAGAACCATGTGTTCGAGGACCTCGAGATGATCGAGCGCCTGGCTTCCGCCAGCCCCGAGATCATCGCCGTGCTCGACACCATGTCCAAGCGCGACCAGCTCGACCTTCTTCCCAAGGTGGCAGCTGCCTTTAAGCATGTTGCCGAGGAAGACGAGGATGTAGTGGGCGTGACCGTCACCACGGCGATCCCGCTCGACGACGAGCTGCGTCAAACCATCACTAAGAAATGCGAGCAGGACTTCGGCCGCAAGGTATTCCTTATCGAGCAGGTCGATCCGTCTATCGTGGGCGGCCTGGTGCTCGAGGCCCGCGGCGAGCGTCGTGACATTTCCGTCAAGACGCAGCTGCGCATCGCACAGGAGACCCTCGCAAACTCTGCCAATTCGTACGGAGGTGAAGCCTAATGTCCGAAACCCTCAATGCCCAGGATATCGCCAAGAAACTGCAGGAGCAGCTCACGAACCTCTCCGCGACGGTCGATACGCATGAGGTTTCAACGGTCGACGAGGTAGGCGACGGCATCGCGCGCGTCTCCGGCCTCAAGAGCGCCATGGCAGGCGAGCTTCTGGAGTTCAAGAGCTCCGATACCGGTGAGACCGTCTTCGGCCTTGCCCAGAACCTTGACCGTGACGAGGTCGGCGCCGTTCTGTTCGGTGCCGTCGACTCCATCAAGGAAGGCGACGAGTGCCGCACCACTGGCCGCATTATGGATATCCCCGTGAGCCGTGCCATGCTCGGCCGCGTCGTCAATCCGCTCGGCCAGCCCATCGACGGTTTGGGTGACATTGTCGCCACGCATCGTCGTCCTATCGAGTTCAAGGCCCCCGGTGTCATCGACCGTACCCCGGTATGCGAGCCGGTTCAGACTGGCCTGTTGGCTATCGACTCCATGGTGCCTATCGGCCGCGGCCAGCGCGAGCTTATCATCGGCGACCGTAAGACCGGTAAGACCGCTATCGCCATCGACGCTATCCTCAACCAGCGTGGCAAGGGCATGGTCTGCATCTACGTCGCTATCGGCCAGAAGGCCTCCACGGTTGCCAACATCCGCGAGACCCTCGCTCAGCACGGCGCGCTCGACTACACCATCATCGTTTCGGCCACCGCTGCCGATTCCGCCCCTATGCAGTACATCGCGCCTATGGCCGGTGCCGCTATCGGCGAGTTCTTCATGTACAACGGCGAGGACGGCAAGCCCGCCAGCGAGACCAACCCCGGCGGCCATGTGCTTGTCATCTACGACGACCTGTCCAAGCAGGCTGTGGCCTACCGTCAGATGTCGCTGACGCTGCATCGTCCGCCCGGACGCGAGGCCTATCCTGGCGACATCTTCTACCTGCACTCTCGTCTGCTCGAGCGTGCCGTCAAGATGTCCAAGAAGAACGGTTACGGCTCCATGACGGCTCTGCCGATCATCGAGACCCAGGACGGCGACGTCTCGGCCTACATTCCGACCAACGTCATTTCCATTACCGATGGTCAGATCTACCTGCAGTCCGAGCTCTTCTTCCAGGGTCAGCGCCCGGCAGTCGACGTGGGCATCTCCGTGTCCCGCGTCGGTGGCGACGCACAGACCAAGGCTATGAAGCAGGTCGCCGGCAACCTCCGTCTGGACCTCGCTTCATACCAGGAGCTCGCCGGCTTTACGCAGTTCGGCTCCGACCTCGACGAGGCCACGCAAAAGCAGCTTACCCATGGCGCTCGCATGACTGAGCTCCTTAAGCAGTCGCGCTACAAACCGTTTGAGGTTGGCGAGCAGATTGCAGTTCTGTTTGCAGGCAACGAGGGCTTCCTCGACGATCTCGAGATTGCCGACGTGCTGCCTTTCCGCGCCGAGCTCATTGAGTACATGGACAACGGTTTTGGCTCGCTGCTCGACAAGGTTCGCGCCAAGAAGATCGACGATGACACCAAGGCTGAGCTCCTGCGCGTCATCGGCGACTTTAAGCAGCAGTTCATGGCCAAACACCATGCCGATACGACTGGATCAGAGGAGAACTAAGCCCTATGGCCAACCTTCGCGACATTAAGAAGCGAATCTCCTCGGTTACCACGACCAAGCAGATCACGCGCACGATGGAGATGGTCTCTACGGCCAAGATCCGTCGTGCCCTCGATCGCTCCAAGCAGGCCGAACCCTATAAGGAGGCGCTGACCGACGTCATGTTGACGGTCGCCGGCGACGCCTCCTGTTCGGGCACCGATCCCATGCTGCAGAAGCATGAGAGCGTCAAGCATGGCCTGATTGTCGTTATCGCCTCGGACCGCGGCCTTGCCGGCGGTTTCAATACGACGGTGGAGCGCACGGCCGAAAAGCTCGCCGCTTCTTGGGCGAACGACGGCATCGAGTGCGAGATCATCGCGTGTGGGCGCAAACCGGCCACGTATTTCCGTGACCGCGCAAACGTCATCATGCACTTTGAGGGCAACTCCTCTGAGCCCGATTTCAATCAGGCCCGCATGATCTCCTCTCATATCTGTGATGCGTATCGTGCCGGTGAGCTTGACCGTGTCGAGCTTGTCTACCACCACGCCAAGAACCGCGTGGATCAGGAGCTTCGCGTCGAGCGCTTGCTGCCGCTCGATCCCGAGATGATCGCTATGGCCCACGGTCCGCGTAAGAACGAGACCGACGCCCCTAAGCGTATCTCGTCCACGTTCGAGTTCGTGCCCTCTCCCGAGCATGTTCTCGGCAAGCTTGTACCGTCGTATATCCTGACGGTCATCTACCAGGCCTTGATCGATTCGGCCGCCGCCGAGCAGGGTGCACGCCGCAAGGCGATGCACTCCGCGACGGAAAACGCCACCGCGATCATCTCGACCCTTACCCGCACGTATAGTCGCGTGCGTCAGGCTTCGATCACGACCGAGATTAACGAGATCGTCGGCGGAGCCTCAGCATTGGAGGAACAGTAATGGCTAATAACACCGTAAAGCTTGCGGTCGAGGAAGCCACCAAGAAGACGACTGCCGGTGATGGTCGCATCGTGCGTATTATCGGTCCTGTCGTCGACGTCAAGTTTGACGGCGCGGTGCCCCCGATCTACAACGCGCTCACGGTCGAGGCCGAGACCCCGATCGGTCACCTGAGCACGATCCTCGAGGTCGAGAGCCAGCTTCCGGGCGGCGTCGTCCGCACGGTCGCCATGTCCTCGACCGACGGCCTGCAGCGCGGCCTCATCGCCACCGATACCGGTGAGCCCATGAAGATGCCCGTTGGCCCCAAGACACTCGGTCGCATCTGGAACGTCATGGGCAAGCCCGTCGACGGCAAGCCCATGCCCGAGGTGGAGGAGTTCTACCCCATCCACCATGCAGCGCCCCGCTTTGACGAGCTCACTACCAAGACCGAGATTTTCGAGACCGGCATTAAGGCCGTCGACCTGCTCGAGCCCTACATCCGTGGCGGCAAAACTGGTCTGTTCGGTGGCGCCGGCGTCGGCAAGACCGTTCTGATTCAGGAGCTCATCAACAACCTCGCTCAGGAGCACGGTGGCACCTCGGTGTTTACCGGCGTCGGCGAGCGTACCCGTGAGGGTACCGACCTTTATCTCGAGATGAGCGAGTCGGGCGTTATCGACAAGACCTGCTTGGTCTATGGTCAGATGAACGAGCCGCCTGGAGCGCGTCTGCGCATCGGTCTGGCCGGCCTTACCACCGCCGAGTACTTCCGCGATCGTGGTCAGGACGTTCTGCTGTTCATCGATAACATCTTCCGCTTCTCCCAAGCCGGTTCCGAGGTTTCCGCTCTTCTGGGTCGTATGCCGTCCGCCGTTGGCTACCAGCCCACGCTGGCTACCGAGATGGGCGACCTTCAGGAGCGCATCACCTCGACCAAGACGGGCTCCATCACCTCCGTTCAGGCTGTCTACGTCCCCGCAGACGACCTGACCGACCCGGCTCCCGCCACGACGTTTACGCACCTCGATGCCACTACGGTTCTTTCGCGTAGCATTTCGTCGCTCGGCCTGTTCCCGGCCATCGACCCGCTCGCGTCTTCCTCCGACGCCCTCGATCCCTCGATCGTCGGCGAGGAGCACTACCGTGTCGCCGTTAAGGTCCAGGAGCTCCTGCAGGAGTACTCCGACCTTCAGGACATCATCGCCATTCTGGGTATGGACGAGCTGTCCGAAGAGCAGCGCCTTACGGTCAACCGCGCTCGTAAGATTCAGCAGTTCCTCTCGCAGTCCTTCCACGTCGCCGAGAAGTTCACCGGCAACCCCGGTGTCTACGTTCGCGTCGAGGATACCGTCCGCTCCTTCGCCGAGATTGTCGACGGCAAGGCCGATGACCTGCCCGAGCAGGCTTTCCGCTATGCTTCCACGATTGAGGACGTGCGCGAGCGTGCCCGCAAGATGGGGGAGAAGTAGGTTATGCGTATCCGCATCGTGTGCCCCGTGAGCTGCGCCTATGAGGGCGACGCTGCGTTTGTGTCGATTCCGTCCACGGATGGCGAGTTTGGCGTTCTGCCTGCTCACTCCAGCGAGATCTGCACGATCGACCGCGGTTACGTTCGCGTCTCCGATAAGGCCATGGGCACTGTCGACCACACGTTTGCCGTGGCCGGCGGCTATGCCCAGGTTGCGGACGATGTCGTGACCGTTCTCGCCGAGCGCGCTTGCGATTTGGCGACCGTCGATGCCGACAAGCTTAAAGCTGATATTCAAGGTTTTGAAGAGAAGCTGGGTAATTTGTCGGAGGATGATGCACGCCGCGCCTACCTCTATAATGAAATCGCATGGTGTAAGCTCATGCTTGCCCAATAGTCAAACGATTTGGCGTTCGACCATTTGCGAACACATCATGCCCGGGGTGGCCCAGCCATCCCGGGCATGCTTTTTGAAAGGGTAGACCTTGGATATTATCCGTGTTGAAGGTGGCCACACCATCGGAGGCTCCGTGCCCGTTTCGGGTGCAAAGAACTCTGCACTCAAACTCATGGCGGCAACGCTTCTGGCACCGGGGAAGACGACGCTGCAGAACGTGCCCGATATCTCGGATGTCCATGTTATGGGCAAGGTGCTCAAGGGTATGGGCGCCAAGATTGACGTTCTCGATGAGCATACGCTCGAGATCGACACTTCTCAGGTTGATTCCTGGGAGGCTCCCTACGAGCTTGTCGCCAAGATGCGCGCCTCCACGGCCGTGATGGGTCCCCTGCTGGGCCGTTTCCATCGTGCCAAGATTGCCATGCCGGGCGGCTGCAATCTGGGTGCCCGTAAGATCGACATGCACATCCTGGGTCTTGAGGCGCTGGGCGTAGAATTCGACACTGCACACGGTTACATCAATGCCAACGCTCCTCAGGGGTTGCGCGGTACCACGGTTACGCTCGAATTTGCCAGCGTCGGCGCTACCGAGAACCTCATCATGGCGGCCGTGCGCGCACAAGGCACTACGGTTATCGATAATGCGGCTCGCGAGCCCGAGATCGTCGACCTTGCCAATATGCTCAACGAGATGGGCGCCAAGATTGTTGGCGCCGGCACGCCCGTCGTGACCATCGAAGGTGTGGACGAGCTGCATCCCGTTACCCATCGCGTGGTAGGCGACCGCATCGAGGCCGGCACCTTTATCGTTGCCGGTGCCCTGATGGCCGATGACCGCGGTGTCGACGTTACGGGCTTTTGCCCCATTCACTTGGGCATGGTGCTCAAGAAGATGGAGCTCATGGGTATCGAGTGTGAGCGAATCGAGAATGGCGTTCACGTGAGTCGTGTCGAGCACATCAGGCCGGTCGATATTCAGACACTTCCGTTCCCGGGCTTCCCGACGGACATGCAGGCGCAGATCATGGTGCTTTCCGCTCTTGCTGATGGCAGCTCTGTGATTACCGAGAATATCTTCGAGAACCGCTTCATGTTCGCGTCGGAGCTGGTCCGTATGGGCGCAGATATCCGCATCGAAAGCCATCACGCCATGATTCATGGCGTCAAGGGGTTCTCGGGTGCACAGGTTACCTCGCCTGATCTGCGCGGCGGCGCCGCGCTCGTCGTTGCTGGCCTTATCGCCGACGGCGTTACCGAGGTCTCGGCCATTCATCACATCAAACGTGGCTATGAGCAGTTTGTCGAAAAACTGCAGGCACTTGGTGCAAACGTCGAGCACGCCACTGTTCCCGATCCCGTCATCTACTAATGCAGGTTGCCTATGTTTAATAATAAGAAGCCCTTAGCGGATACTCGAAGACCTTCAACCGGCGCACAGGCCAAGATCTACAGTCGCGATAATGTTGCACGCTACTCCGAGCGCGCTCGTCAGCGCCGCCGCGGCCAGACAATCCGTCGCGTTGCGCTTATCGCCGTGCTTGGCGTGCTGTTGAGCGCTACGACTGCCGCCGGGCTGTGGTTCGCCAACATTATGGGCAAGCTTGGCGATTCCAATGTCATTACCGACAATCTGCGCCATATCTTGGTGGATACCAATGAGGCCAAGGATCCGTTCTACGTGCTTCTTTTGGGTACCGATGGTCGTCCGGGCGAGGACACGTATCGCTCCGATTCAATTATCTTGGCGCGCATCGACCCTACGCAAAAGCAGGCTACGCTTATATCCATTCCACGTGATACCAAGGTTGTCTATAACGGCGAAACCATGAAGATCAACGCCTGCCATACCTATGGCGGTGCCGAGGCCATGGTTCAAGCGGTCAATGAGCTGTGCGGCGTGCAGATTTCCCACTATGCCGAGGTTAGCTTTGACGGTATGCAATCATTGATCGACTCTGTGGGCGGTATCGACATCAACGCCACCGATGATGTCGATGACCCCGAGCATCTGGACATTAAGATTACGGCAGGCCAGCAGCACATGGACGGTGCTACCGCGCTCACCTATGCCCGTTGCCGCTATACCTATGCCGACGGCGACTATACGCGCATGCGTCACCAACGCCAGGTGCTTGGTGCCCTTGCCAACCAGATTCTCAACAACTTTGATGCTACGAAGGTCTTCGACCTGGTTAATTCGCTGTCCGATATGCTTGTGACCGATATGAGCGTTCAGGACATCGTGTCTACGGTCAATGCTATGCGCGGCATGGATGTCGATGGCATCTATTCGGCGAATCTGCCTTCCTACGCAGATGAAACCACCATGATCGACGGTCAGAGCTATGTCTTTGTCTACGAGGACGAGCTTAAGGAGATGATGGCGCGCGTCGATGCCGGCAAGGATCCTAAGGGACCAAACACCATGGGCCTATCCGACGGAACCAGCTCCACAATCGGTGATTTGAGCAACCATACTTCTGACGATTACGCCTACGGTACGGCCGGTTCGTCGGAAAGCTCGGACGATTCTAGTTATTCGGGCGATTCGAGCTATTCGGACGATTCGGATTACAGCTCATATTATTACGAGGAGCCCACTGGCGACGGCAACGGTTACGAAGCCAACTACTAGGGTTGCGCGGGCTTGCCAGCCCGTGCAACGGCTCGACGTTGCGCGCCGCCCAGAGCGACAATTTGTCATTCAAAAGGCAGGGCATGACCGTCCTGCCTTTTTCATGCCAACTTGTTCGCCCTGGACGTCGCTCGCTGACGTTGATTCAACCAGCGATGCCGACTACTCCCCTTGCACCAAAAAATCGCCCCGTTCTCGGTTTTGAGGACGGGGCGATTTTGCTTACCTAGATTATTCGAGTTCCTTATGCGAAGCGGGCGACGAGCTCCTGCAAGACGTCGGTCATCTTGACGAGCGAGCTGACCGGGACAAACTCATTGACGCCGTGGTAGCAGTAGCCGCCCGTCGAAAGGTTGGGACAGGGCAGGCCGCGGAACGACAGCTGTGCACCGTCGGTGCCGCCGCGAATCGGCAGCACCTGGGGCTCAACATCGCAGGCAAGGAAGGATTCCTTGGCGACTTCGATCAGCTCTGGGTAGTCGCGGACGATCTCGGCCATGTTACGGTACTGGTGCTTGATCTCGACCGTTACGCGCTCCTCGCCCAGACGCTGGTTGAGCAGCGCGGCGGCAGCATCCATCAGCTCGAGCTTCTGCTGGAACTTGGCGGCATCGTGATCACGGACGATATAGCGCGCCGTGGCATGGTCGACTGTGGCAGAAACGCCCTCGAGGTGATAGAAGCCCTCGTAGCCCTCGGTGTATTCCGGACGCTGCACGTAGGGGAGCAGGGCATTGAAGTCGCAGAACAGATTGCCCGCGTTAACCATGCGGCCCTTGGCGTCGCCGGGGTGAATGGACTGGCCCTCAAAGCTAACGGTAGCCTCGGCGGCGTTGAAGCACTCCCACTCAAGCTCGCCAACCGGACCGCCGTCGACTGTGTAGGCATACTTACAGCCAAAGTCCTCGATATCCAACAGCTCGGCACCGTGGCCGATTTCCTCGTCCGGGCAGAAACAAATACCAAGCGTGGGGTGGGGCAGGCTGGGGTCCTGTGCAATGCGTGCGACGAGCGCCATAATCTCGGCGACACCGGCCTTATCGTCGGCGCCCAGCAGCGTGGTGCCGTCGGTGCAAACCAGGTCCTCGCCCAAAAGGTTGTTGAGGGCGGGGAGCTTGGCGGTGCTCATGGATACGGGCTTGCCGTCGACGATGCCGCAAACCAGGTCGCCGCCCTCGTAGTGCACAATGTGCGGCGCTACGCCGGCGCCCGGTGCGACCTCGGTGGTGTCGAGGTGCGCGATCAGGCCCAGGGCGGGCTTATTCTCGGAGCCGGCGCTCGCGGGAATGTGAGCGCAGACATAGGCGTTTTCGGTTACATGGGCATCGGTTGCACCAAGCTCGCGCAATTCCTCGGCAAGCACATTGGCAAGATCAAACTGGACGGTGCTCGACGGAACCTGGTCACAGTTGGCATCCTCGGACTGTGTGTTGATCTGGACGTAGCGCAAAAAACGCTCGAGTACGTCGGGGTTCGTGGTGGTGTTTTCCATAGAGACCGCTCCAATCTTGGTTGTCGTGTGCAACAAGAACTCTAGCACGGTATACCGCGGCATACCGCGACGCTTGGATGGGGTAGAATCAGCCATTGAATGCAGAAGGGACGGATGTTCATGGATACGACAAATAGCTCGCGCGAGCTACATCTAACGGTGGCGAACGAAGACTACTTGGAGTGCATGGTTCGCATCGAAAGCGAGGATGGGGAGACTAATGGCGTGCGGTCGGTCGATATCGCACAGCGCCTTGGCGTCTCGAAGGCATCGGTCAACAAGGCGGTTTCGGCTCTCAAGGCATCCGAACTTGTCGAGCAGTCTCACTACGGCAAGGTTATCCTGACCAACCGTGGGCGCGAGGTCGGTTTGGCTATCTGGTATCGCCATCGCCTGATTCGCACATTTTTGGTCCAGGAGCTCGGCGTCGACTTTGAGCGCGCCGATGCCGAGGCCTGCATGATGGAGCACGCGCTTTCCGAGGACACAATGGTCCGTTGGCTCGCCTATCTCGAAAAGCAGGGAATCAGCATCGAGGAATAGCGAAACATATATATGGATACGAGTTATTACAATCGCTTCGGCGGCGAGGAGCTTATGCGCCGACTTGCCAGCGAGACGCTGCTGGCACAGGGTCCGATGGGCAGCGTGCTGCTGAGTGAATACGGTGCCGCCGATATTCCGCCGGCATTTTGGAACCTCGCCGAACCGCAGACGGTTTCTCGCATCCACCGACTGTATGCCGCCGCTGGTGCACAGGTGCTTATTACCAATACGTTCCAGGCATCGGGTTTTGCGCTCGATCGCGATGAAATCGCTCCATCTATGGCAGAGGTCAATCGCGGGGCGGTCGACGATGCCCGCCAGGCAAATCCCCAGCTATTGCTGGGGTCCATGGGGCCTATTGCGATTGAGTGGTTTGTCGAGGATTCTTCCGAGTATCGAGAGATTCGCGCAAATGCTCGCGAGCAGGCGTCCGCCCTGCTCAACGCCGGCGTCGACGGGATTCTGGTCGAGACGATCACGTCTATCCGCAATCTGCAGCCCGTGCTCGCCGGTGTCCATGATGCCGCTGATGGCATGCCCGTTCTGGTGAGCTTTGCTATTGATGACAAGGGCGACCTGCTGGGTGATGGCCTAAACATCGAAGGTGCCATCTTGTATGCCGAGAAGCACGGTGCGAGCTCGGTTGGGGTCAATTGCTGCACCCTGACAGCGGCTACCGCTGCGGTACCAAGAATGGTCAAGATGGCCACGACGCCCGTTACTGTACGTCCCAATGCGGGAAATCCGGTCCAAACGCAAGATGGGCCCGTGTGGCACGAGGACCCCGAAGCTTTCGCGCGCGCATGCGTCGAGTGGAAGCGGGCTGGCGCCGCAATGGTTGGTGGCTGTTGCGGAACCACGGCGATCACGACGGCTGCTATGGCAGACGCGCTCGATATATAGAGTCCGAAGAAAAGCACATTCGAATTACCGCCCCAACCGGGGCGGTTTTTTTTGTCTATATGCGCCCTCGATGGCTTTTGCCTAAACGGTGAATGCGTGCGCCGGCGGCTTGCCGGGCGCTCGTTGCGGGTATACCACTTGCGTACCATGATCCAAACACTGCGAGGTGTCTGCGTGTGTGCGCGATAATTCATTTTGGAACTGATGGCTGGCGCGCTCGCGTCGGCGAGGATTTTAACGCTGACAATGTTGCCCGTATCGCTGATGCCGCCGGCGAGCTCTGGCAAAAGACATATCCCGGCAAGACGGTATATATCGGGTATGACACCCGTCCCCGGGCGCGCGAGTTTGCAGAACTTGCAGCTGGCGTGCTTGCGGCCCATGGCCTTGATGCCGTGCTCGCGGCCCGTTTTGTACCCACGCCTGCCATCACGTGGGCTGCCGCATACGATGGCGAGGCGTGCGGGGCGCTCATGGTGACCGGTTCACATCATCCGCAGGGCTATCTCTGTCTCAAACTGCGCATGGGCGATGGTTCCACGGCAAGCCAGGACGTCATCGAAGAGCTCGAGGCAACGATGGCCGCCGAACCTCTGGGGCTCGAGGAGCAGTATCGCACGGCGGATATCATTCCCGACTATATGCGAGCGGTAGCATCGTTTGTCGATGCCGATGCCATTCGTGCCGCTCATCTGCGCGTGGTGGTCGACCCCATGGGGGGAGCGGCTCAAGGTTATCTTGCCGATTCGCTGCGCGAGCTGGGTGTTGAGGTCCATGAGATTCATGCGGGGCAAGCATCGGATTGGAGGGATATCTGTCCCGATCCCGTAGAGCCGTGGGTGGATGCCTGCGAGCGTGCAGTTATCGAAGACGGCGCGTGTGCCGGCCTGGTGACCGATGGCGATGCTGACCGTATTGGCGCGGTCGACGAGCGCGGTAGATATATACATCCGCATCAGATCATGGCGCTCGTAATGGGCGAATTGGTTCAGTTTCGCAATTTGAAGGGGCGAGTCGTCGTCAATCTATCGTGCTCGACGCTTGTGCGTCGTGTTGCCGAGGCGCTCGGTTGCCGCGTGACCGTAAAACCGGTTGGCTTCAAATATATAGCCGCCGAGATGAAAAAAGACGGGGTGCTTATGGGCGGTGAGGAGGCCGGTGGCATCGGCATTGCCGCGCATATGCCCGAGCGTGACGGCATCCTCGCTTGCCTACTCCTGTGTGAGCTCATGGCAAAGACGGGGGCTTCGCTGGGCGTGCTGGTCGATCAGCTCGAGGCGAGTTTTGGAAAAACAAGTTATGGCCGTCGAGATTTACGACTTGAGGCAGAAGATGCCGAGTCGCTGCGCACGCTGCTTCCCGGTGTGAATCCCAAGTCGATTTGCGGCAAGGCGCCGCAGAGCGTAAGTCACATGGACGGCTTGCGTTTGGCATTTGAGGATGATACCTGGCTGTTGGTTCGCCCGAGTGGCACTGAGCCGGTGGTGCGAGTGTACGCCGAGGGCTTTTCGGTGGAGGAGCGCGACGAGTTGCTTGATGCCGGCTGCGCTTTGGCTCGGGGCGCATATCGGCTCTAGCCATGGGGCTAATCAATATAAAGATATGCTCGGCGAGTGGTAGGTAACGACTGGCAAGCGTCAGCTGCGGGTATAAATGTGTAGGAGTTGTGTGCAACCAGATTCCCGCCCCGCGGGCCCCTCCGGTCTGGCAATATATCTCCTTGCCGCGCGGCCCGGTCGGACCGGGAACCGGCGCAGGCGTGCACCTTGAGAACCGGATACTGCGAGGATGGACACACCAGA
>NZ_JBQKDO010000016.1:0-38936 GCF_052121795.1 Collinsella sp. LCP19S3_B7 | reverse complement strand
CGCCCGGTCCCGTTCCGAACCCGGAAGCTAAGCCCCATCGCGCCGAGAGTACTGCGGGGCCAGCCCGTGGGAGGCCAGGGCGCCGCTGACCGGTGGACGGCACCGAGCCGTCATCGAGAATCGAGAAGGGGGAGGCCTCGCGGCCTCCCCCTTTTTCGTTTGGGCGTTGTAAGCTTAAAGCCCCTACGGCTTAATTGTCTTTTCTATTTGAAGAAAATAAAACGAATGACCAGCGCGATTGCCGCGATGGCAATGATCAAGAGCGCGATTTGGAGCCGGTGCTGTTTGCGTCGTCTGTTAGACGATATAAATATCGATTTTCCTTGCTTCGGCGTCTCTAAATAGCGGGCAGAATGCGTTAGGGTCTGCTTAGGGCGAGGCTCTCTACGTTGTTGCTTAGCGGGTGTTTGGGCCTGCTCCTGGTTGCATGCGCTGTTTTTGGATAAGGGGGCATCTTTGAGATACGCCGATTCGCTCGGGGCGACGCCCATGTGTTTGCGACGTGATTGAGATTCTTCAAGGGTTTGATAACGATTGCGAGTTACATATTCAGGCTCTGTATCGTCAATAGGCTCTTGGGAAATATGGGGACGATGGTAGCGTATGGTCTGCGGATAGGTTGATTTATCGTTCTGCATCTGATCATACGAATTGTCGGAGGCTTGATCGTCCATGATGCCCTTAGGTTGTCATTAATATTGTGTATACGCTCATTGTAAGCCCCAGCTTTGTTTAGCCAGGGCACATTTGGTATTTAAGGCACGGTTCAAAGAACCTTGAGCTCATTAAACCTTAGTCACACAGACTTAGATATGCTTATAGATAGAGACTCAAAAAACTTTATATCAAAATGTATATATAAGAAATGGATGGGCATATATTAAAGCGTCAAAAGAAGTCCCTGCCACCTAGAAGATGGCTCGGCAGTCCCTTAAAGGAGTGGTAGTCATGGCAAGCATGGTTCCTTATCGTTCGGTTTTTGGTGTTCGTCCCTCTGCTAGCTCGTTGTTCGATCTGTTTGATGATATGACCGATCTGGCAAACAACTCGATCGCCTCCAAGGCGTTTCCCGTTGATGTTGAGGACAAGGGCGACGGTTACGAGGTCAAGGCTTATTTGACCGGCGTCGCGAAGGACGACATCGACGTTGAGCTTAATGAGGGTCGTCTTTCCATTAGCGTGAATGTTGAGGAGAGCGAAGAGAATAAGGACAAGAACTACCTGCAGAAGGAGTTTTGCTCTTACAGCGCGACGCGCGGTGTGTACCTGAAGGATGCTTCGAGCGAGGGCCTTTCTGCAAAGTATGCTGACGGCATCCTTACCGTTACGGTTCCTAAGATTGTCGAGAAGAAGAACGTTACGAAGATTTTCATCGACTAACGTTATCGGCCATTAACATCGGTGCCTGAGCTAAGGGGGCTGGGAAGCGATTCCCGGCCCCCTTTTCTATTTGAGACAGCCTACTGAATATTTGAGACGGCCTACTGAATGGTCATGGGCCGATATTGCCCGGCGGGACGTATTGTGAGTTTATGTGGCCCCTCAACGCGGGTGGCGGTGCTACCAAGCTCGTTGTCGAGTGTTGCCCCAAGTGAGCTTGCGTAGCTTTTGACGGTAAGGCTTGGGCGATTGTTGTCTTGGCTAATGTGCATCGCGATAAGCTGCTCGGTGCGATCGGTTACCAGCGCGCGTGCGGCATCGGCGGCCTGATCGTTGGAGAGATGCCCTTTTGCAGACAGGATGCGCTCCTGAAGAAAGCGAGGATAGTCTCCTTGACGCAGCATGGCTACATCGTGGTTGCTTTCGAGCGCGAGAATGCGACAGTCCTTGAGCGTATCGATGGCATGCTTCGACAACTCGCCGGTGTCGGTGGCAAAGCCAACCGAATCACCCTGGGCATCAAAACGGTAGCCGACAGGATTGACGACGTCGTGCGATGTCGAATACGTTTGAATGTGGACCCCGGCAATAGAGAGGGCGTCACCTGGGTCGAATTCCTCAACAGACAGATGTGCGAGGCTTTCCTTTGATGCGAGCGTGCCCCTGCTGGAAAAGACCGGTCCGTTCCAATGTTTACACCACACCTCAAGCCCCTTAATGTGGTCGCTGTGCTCATGGGTGACAACAAGGGCGGACACGTCGTCTGCCGAAAGGCCGAGCTCAGCCATGCGTTTGAGTGTTTCGCGGCGGGACAGTCCGTCATCGACCATAATGAGCCCCTGCGGGCCCTCGATGAGTGCGCAGTTGCCTTTAGAGCCGCTGCCGAGGATATGAAGGTGCAGGCGAGACATAAGATTCCAAAGGATACAATGAGTGCTGACGAATAGAGGAGGAAGCGAATGCCAACGGTATCACAGCATTACGGACACCATGCCGTACCCGGGGCAGTCGATGAGACCCGGACGAGGCAGCAGGCTGCTCCTGTGGTGCTCATGGTATCAGGCGGTGCGGACTCGACGGCACTGCTTCTTATGGCGTGCACATCAAAGCTGGATATCCAAGATGGACGCGGCGTTGCCTCCATTGCTCGCGAGCGCCTACATGTGCTTCATGTAAACCATCACCTGCGAGGCAAGGCGTCCGACGGCGACGAGGCCTTTGTGCGCGAGCTCTGCGCACAATATGGCTTGCCGCTGTGTGTGGAGCACGCCTATTTTGATGGGGAGTCGGGCAATATCGAGGCGGCTGCGCGCGAGGTGCGTTATGCCGCGGCGCGAAGGTATGTTCGTGAGCTTTGTGCCAAGATGGGGGCGCCGAGAACGGCGGCGCGCATCTGTACTGCCCATACCTCTTCAGACCGCGCGGAAACATTTTTGATGAACGCCATTAAGGGGTCGGGCCCTGCTGGGCTCTCGAGCATTCCCCGCCGAAGGAATATTGTGGTACGCCCCTTGCTCGACCTAACTCATGGCGAGCTTGTGGGCTATCTGCAGGTGCATGGTCAGCCGTGGCGCGAGGACGAGACCAACGAAGATATCTCGTATCTGCGAAACTACGTTCGCCACCGGGTAATGCCAGTGCTGGCGCAGCGTAATGCGAGCGTGTGCAAGACGATTGGTGCCGCCTGTGAGATCTTGGGTGATGAGGATGCGTTTCTATCCCAGTTGTCGGCACAGGCGTTTCGAAGCTGCCTGCGCAAAGAGGCAGCGGGCGCGCTGGTGCTCGATGCCAGACGCCTTGCTGCGGCCGAGGTGGTAATCGCGCGGCGCATCGTGCGACTGGCGATTAAACGCATCGATCCGGACGCTCGCCCAGAGATGCGCCATGTGGAGCGAGTCCTCTCCTGTGTTGCCGAGGGTGCGGGTTCGGTTACGCTTCCGGCGGGGATTGACGCACGTGTTGAGTTTGGCATGCTGGCGTTTAAGGCACCGGCGGCTCGTGAGGGCTTGGTTGCGGACTGGATTACCATACCCGGCCGTATGTCGTTGGGCGGGGGACGTATGCTGGTCACAGAAGCGATAGCCGTTGAGCCGGGATGCGATATCGTGCGCCGCGCCCGTGAGTTTGCGGCTGCTGGGGAAGTGGCAGCTTTGGTGGACGCGGCCGCCCTGGGTTTTGCCAACAGCGATAGCGAGCGGATCTTGGCGGGCTCGCGCGGCGAGGTTCCTGCCGAGGCGCGATTGGCGCGCCTGTGGGTGGACGGTCCCGCGCCGGGAGACGTGATGTGCCCGTTAGGCATGAGTGGCCGAAGCAAGAAGGTGTCCGACTTGTTGTGCGAGGCTCGTATTCCCGTTTCCGAGCGCACCGGCGTGCCCATGGTAAGGACGGCACCGGGGGGTGTCGTGGTGTGGGTTGCCGGAGTTCGCGCGGACGAACGCTTTAAGTGCACGGCGGCGACGCGTGTGGCCTATCTGCTTCGCGTGGTTGACGCGGATTAGCCCCTCGCACCAGTTTTTCTGTGCGGCGTTGACGGTATTCCCGCGCTGATGGTGCACGGGCTGGAAAATATACCCCGTGCGCTGCTAGAATGTGTAGTTCGCGTCCATACGGCGGTGTGTGGGCGATTAAGCACGAGAAAGGGTTGTCATGGCTTCTCAACATCCGGATATCGAGAAGGTTCTGTTTACGCAGGAGGATATCGACGGTATCGTCTCTCGCCTGGGCGAGGAGATTACGCGCGACTACGCGGGTAAGGATCTGGTGCTGATTGCGGTCTTGCGCGGCGCCGTGGTCTTTATGGGCGACCTGATGCGCAAGATCGAGCTGCCGACCAATATCGATTTCATGGCCGTTTCGAGCTATGGCGACGGTGTGAAGTCCTCGGGCATCGTGCGTATCATTAAAGACCTTGATATCGATATCCGCGGTCGTGACGTGCTGATCGTTGAAGACATTCTGGACTCGGGCCTGACGCTCAAGTATCTGATGAAGAACCTTGAGAGCCGCAAGCCCGCTTCTCTGGAGGTCGCCGCCTTCCTGTGGAAGGACGTTGAGGATCGCATCTCGGCCATTACGCCCAAGTATGTTGGAACCCATTGCCCCGATGCCTTTGTGGTGGGCTACGGCCTCGACTATGCCGAGCGCTATCGTAACCTTCCGTATCTGGGCATTTTGAAACCGGAGGTTTATTCGTAAGATGCCCGACGACCGTAACGACTACAATTCCCAGACACCCCGGGACCCTAAGATTCCGGGGATGCCCGGAGGCAAGAAACCCACACGTACGGGCTGGCTGTATTTTCTTTTGGCTTGCGCACTTCTGGGCTACGCCTTCTTTAATATGGGCTCCGGCTTTGCCAGCTCCAGCAATACCGTTAAGCTCGCGACGAGCGAGATGGTGAGCGCCATCAAGCAGGATCGCGTCGAAGATCTGACCTATACGGTTCAGGACGGAAGCGTGACGGGTCATTACTGGAAGGCGAAAAAGGACAAGGGCGACACGAGTGAGCTCAAGAGCTTTTCCTCGAGCTATGTCGGCTCCGATTCGCTTGCCGAGCTCATGGCGGAGCATCCCGACACTAAGTACATCGTCAACACCAACGACCCCGATTTTTGGGGCGACTTGGCGATGAGCGTACTGCCGACGATTGCCCTGATCGCCATCATGTTCTACTTTATGCGCCAGATGATGGGCGCCAATAATAGGAACATGCAGTTTGGCAAGACCAACGCCAAGACCAACGAGGCTACGCGTCCCAAGGTCAAGTTCGAAGACGTTGCCGGCGTGGACGAGGCTGTTGAGGAGCTCGAAGAGATTCGCGATTTCTTGAGCGATCCGGACCGTTATCGCAAGCTGGGTGCCAAGATCCCGCGCGGCGTTTTGCTGGTGGGCCCTCCGGGTACCGGTAAGACGTTACTGGCCAAGGCCGTTGCCGGAGAGGCCGGTGTCCCGTTCTTTAGCATCTCGGGCTCTGACTTTGTCGAGATGTTCGTGGGCGTCGGCGCCAGCCGCGTGCGCGACCTCTTTAAGGAGGCCAAGTCTCAGGCTCCGTCGATCATCTTCATTGACGAGATCGATGCCGTGGGACGTCAGCGCGGAGCCGGTCTGGGCGGCGGTCACGACGAGCGCGAGCAGACGCTCAACCAGCTGCTGGTCGAAATGGACGGTTTTGAGGAAAGCGAATCGGTCATCCTGATCGCCGCGACCAACCGCCCCGATATTCTGGATCCGGCATTGCTGCGCCCCGGTCGTTTTGACCGCCAGGTTACGGTCGACCGCCCGGATGTGAAGGGGCGCGAGCAGATCTTGCGCGTGCATGCCGAGAACAAGCCAATGGATGAGGACGTTAAGTTTGAGAAGCTCGCCCAGATGACCGTTGGCTTTACCGGTGCCGATCTGGCAAACCTGCTCAACGAGTCCGCGCTGCTTGCCGCTCGCCGTCATCGCTCCGTGATCTCGATGGACGAGGTCGAAGAATCGATGGAGCGCGTGATTGCAGGACCGCAGCGCAAGGGGCGCGTGATGACCGAAGCCGAGCGCACCACGATTGCCTACCACGAGAGCGGTCATGCTCTGGTGGGTCACATCCTGGAGCACTCCGATCCGGTTCACAAGATTTCGATTGTCAGCCGCGGTCAGGCTCTGGGCTATACGCTGCAGCTTCCGCAGGAGGATCACTTCCTCAAGACCAAGAACGAGATGCTCGACGAGCTTGCCGTGTTCTTGGGCGGCCGCGTTGCCGAGGAGCTCATGTGCGATGACATTACATCGGGCGCGAGCAACGATCTGGAGCGCGCGACCAAGATGGCGCGCGAGATGGTTACGCGTTTGGGCATGAGCGAGGAGCTGGGCACGCAAGTGTTTGGCGAGGCGCAGCATCAGGTGTTCCTTGGTCGCGATTATGCCGATCACCAGGATTACTCCGAGGAGACGGCGCGCCGCATCGATATCGAGGTTCAGCGCATCATGCGTGAGGCCCATCGCCGTGCTGTTGAGATTTTGGATGCCCGTCGCGATCAGCTCGATCTGATGGCGAAGGTGCTGCTTGAGCGCGAGACCGTCGAAGGCGACGCCGTGAACGCCCTGCTCGACAACGATTGGGATGCCTACCTTGAGCGCGAGGGCGACATTCTGGCAGCCAAGGAGGAGCGCAACGCCAAGGCGGGCGGCGTGCCGACCAAAAAGCGCACGCCTCGTATGAGCGAGGAGGAGCTGGCAGCTGATGCCGCAGCTTTTGCGCAGGCGGCCATGCAGGAGGATGCCGAAGTCGCATCCGATAGCGCTGACGATGTCGAGGCTGCTGACACAAAAAAGGCCGATGGCGACACCGAGGCCGACGAGTAGTCTTTGTCGCGAGAGCCTCCGCGGGGAAACCTGCGGAGGCTTTTTTGAGCGATATGGGGCCATCTGTTGATTGGGGACAGACTTAAATGAGCGTTTTCACGCATTTAAGTCTGTCCCCAATTAACATTGCTGCGGTACTTTGCTTGACTAAAGCGTACAATACCGCCTATGCGAAAGGGGAACAGATGATCAACGAAACCATGTTTGCTCGCGGCGCGGAAAGCTCTATCATCCGCGAGATCTTTAGCTATGGACTTGAACGCAAGGCACAGATCGGTGCGGAGAACGTATTCGATTTTTCGCTGGGCAACCCGAGTGTTCCGGCGCCCGCTGCCGTGGCGGAGTCCATCAAAAAGGCCTTGGAGCTGCCGAGCGACCAACTGCACGGATACACGCCCGCACCAGGCCTGCCGCAATGTCGTGTCGCTGTGGCCGAGTCGCTTAACCGTCGTTTTGGCACGAGCTATGAGGGTAAAGATGTCTTTATGACCGTGGGTGCGGCGGCTTCGCTCACCTGCACGCTCAACGCTGTTACCAATCCCGGTGACGAGGTCATTGTTATCGCCCCGTACTTTCCGGAGTACCGCGTGTGGATTGAGAAGGCCGGCTGTACGTGTGTCGAGGCACCCGCCGATGAAGACACGTTCCAGCTGAGCGTGGGCAACGTGCTCAAGGCGATTACTGATAAGACGGCGGCCGTCATTATCGACTCGCCCAACAACCCGACCGGTGCCGTATATACGCGCGACACGCTGACGCGACTGGCCAATGTTCTGCGCGAGGTCAATGCCAAGCGTGATCCCGAGAATCCGATTATGCTCATCTCGGATGAGCCGTACCGCGAGATCGTGTACGGTGCCGAGGTGCCCTGGGTACCCTCAATCTACGAGAACACCGTCGTGTGCTATTCGTATTCCAAGTCGCTGTCGCTGCCGGGTGAGCGTGTGGGTTGGATTTTGGTTCCCAACACCAATCCGCAGGCTGCTCGCCTTATGCCGGCCGTCGCCGGTGCCGCCCGTACACTGGGTTTTGTGTGCGCACCGGCGCTCTTCCAGCGCGTGATTATCGATTGCATCGATGAGCCGAGTGATGTCGAAGCCTATGCTCGCAACCGAACGGCGCTCACCGACGCATTGGCGGAGTACGGCTACACCTACGTTGAGCCGGACGGCGCTTTCTATCTGTGGGTGAAGGCGCTCGAGCCCGACGCAAACGCTTTTTGCGAGCGTGCAAAGAAGTACGAGTTGCTCGCGGTGCCTTCGGATAGCTTTGGCATGCCGGGTTGGTTCCGCTTGGGTTATTGCGTGAGTTACGAAACGATTATCAATTCGCTACCCGCTTGGAAACAGTTGGCGGACGAGTATCGTTAAAAGCAGAGCGCTCTGCCTACAATGTTTTACGTGAAACGGGGTTTGGTGTTAAACCGGACCCCGTTGTCATGGACGTTGTGTCTTTGGGATGGAGCGGTTTTACGACTATCGAAGGCTATGCGTACAATGAATATACGCGACGGCCATACCAGATAAGGAGACCTGATGCCCTACCTGCTTTCCTGTGACATTCATACCCATACGATGTTCTCTGCGCATGCATATTCGACCATTGAGGAGAATGTGTACTGGGCGGCAGAGCGTGGCCTGCAGGTGCTTGGATCTGCCGACCATCTGAGCTCTATGGTTACGGCTTGCCCCAATGACCTGCGCAGTTACCAGTTCTTTATCAACCAGGATATATGGCCGCGCATTTGGAGCGGCGTGTTGGTGCTGCGTGGCGCCGAGGCCGATATCGTTTCGCTGGACGGAAGTCTGTTTGGTGAGGACACTCCTGTCACGCTCGATATTGCCGGCGATTCGTACAGCCGTCAGCATTCGCTGTTCGATCGGGTTACGCGTAATTTGGATTATTTGGTTGCAAGCGTGCATAATCCGCAGTTCGCTGAAGGCGCGACGCTGGCCCAGACGACCGAGATGTATATCAATGCTCTGGAGCACCCCAAGGTGTTTATGCTGGGGCATACGGGTCGATCGGGCGTGCCGTTCGATATCGACGAGGTGTTGCTTGCTGCTAAGGCTAAGCATAAGATCATCGAGATCAACAATCACAGTCTTGAGCATGGCGCGGATGCCGAGCATTGGGACGTGTGCCGCAGAATCGCCGAGCGGTGCGCCGAGCTGGGCGTGGGAATTGGCGTCTCGACCGATGCGCACATTGGTATGGCAATTGGTAAGCTCGACCAAGCGCGCAAGATGCTCGACGAGATTCACTTTCCGCTGGATTTGATCGTGACGCGCGACCGCGAGACGCTACTGCGCGAGATGGCGGCAGCCGGCGTGTGTGACCTGCGCAAGAGGATGTAGCGGAGTTCATAAACCAAGTAAGGGGGCGGTCCAGACGGGTCGCCCCCTTCTTGTACCGGTGGATTAGCGGCGCTCGAGGACCGCTACAGTTTCGGTGTGGTCGGTATGGGGGAACATGTCGACGGGCGTGATCTTGAGCAGGCGATAACCACCGTCGAGGAGCTGGTGCAGGTCACGCTCTTGGGTCACGGGATTGCAGCTGATATAGGTGATGCGGCGAGGTCTAAGCGCGCAGGCGGCTTCGAGGAACTCGGGGGTAGAGCCGGCACGCGGCGGATCGATGGAAAGGACGTCGA
Source organism: Collinsella sp. LCP19S3_B7 (assembly GCF_052121795.1). Classification (NCBI taxonomy): domain Bacteria; kingdom Bacillati; phylum Actinomycetota; class Coriobacteriia; order Coriobacteriales; family Coriobacteriaceae; genus Collinsella; species Collinsella sp. LCP19S3_B7. Next base: position 29,559 of record NZ_JBQKDO010000016.1, on the reverse strand, counting down.
TGCGCTCGTTGTTGTCGGCGGCATCTGGGATGTAGTCGGTGGCATCGTCGGCCATAAACCAGGCGCTGCGGGTAAGACCGTTGAGCTCGGCGTTGCGGCGTGCGTCGGCAATGCCCGCCGGGTTGCGCTCCACGCCAAGTAACATGATGCCGATGCCCTTGTTCTGAGCTTCTTTAGCTGCGCAAAGACCGATGGTGCCGCTGCCGCAGTAGGCATCCATGAGAATATCGCCCTGGTGCAGATCCATGCCGTCGATAGCGAGCTGGTAGAGCAGCTCGGTCTGCTGCGGGTTGGTCTGGTAGAACGCGGTGGGGGAGATATCGAACTCGCAGCCGAGTAGCTGGTCGCGCATGCATTCAGCGCCATACACGATGTGGGTTTCCTCACCCAGGATGGCGTTACCAGGGCGTCCGTTGATGTTTTGGGCGACGGTGACGATACGCGGATCGAGTGCGGCGATGGCCTCAAAGAATTCCTGCGCATGCGGCAGGTCGCGCTGGGCGGTAACGAGGGTGATCATGATCTGGTTGGTGCGCCAGCCGCAGCGAACGACGGCATAGCGAAGCAGGCCCAGATGCTTGTCCTCGTTAAAGGCGGGAATGTGCAGGCGCTCGGCCTCACGCGCAATGCCGTTAAGAATCTGACGGGCTCCCGGTGCCTCGACGGGGCATTCGGGAACAGCGACGATTCTGTGCGTGCCGCGCTCAAAAAAGCCGCAGCGGACAGCGCTCCCTTTGCCGGGGGCAAAGGGAGTGGCGGCCTTATGGCGAAAACCACGCGGCGCAGGATATTTGCCCGGGTCGCCCAGAGTAACGTCCATACCGCGAATGGGATCGACGGTTATGCCCTCACGCTCGCAAAGAGCAGCAAAAAGTTCATCCATAGCAGCCTGCTTGGCCGCCAGCTGCTTCTTATAAGGCCTGTTGAGCGCCGTGCATCCACCGCAAGCTTTCATGATGGAACAGGGCGACTTGGGATCAACGGCCTTATGAGCGGAACGGGACGACTCATTATGCGAGCGCTTGGAACGAGCTTGAGGCGCCTTATCCTCGCCCCGACGAGGGCTGGGACGCTTGGCCTTAGCCTTGCCTTTGGCTGGCCTGCCCTTCGCATCCTGAGACGACTTGGATTTCTTGGAAGATTTTTTCTCCTCCGACCCCTCAGCCGCCTCGATCAAAGCACGACGAGCCTTACGCTCCGCACGAGATTCTGCCATGAAGTAACCCCACTAATTTATAAATTGAAATCTGAAAGCATTGTACCGTGCCAAGCTAGCAGACGATATACAAGCGTCCACTTCACGTTAGTGATAAGTCCAACGACGTTTGCCCGGCGCGGGCGGGGAGCGGCGCGTAATTAAGTTTATCGCGAGTTCCGCACGCAAAGGAAAGCACTTAATGTGCTTTCCGTCTTGCGCAGGACTGTAGAGCAGGAAACTTAATTACGCGCCGCTCCCCGCCCGCGCCGGGCAACTTCTCCCTTGTACTCTATCAAGGTAAAGTGTATGATTCTGGGCGTTACATGAATCACTTTACTTAACTAAAGTGCCATCAAGGGGGAATACCATGAATACCGATATGTCTCGTCGTCAGTTTGTTGGTCTAGCCGGCTCGCTCGCCATGGTGCTTGGCCTTGGTCTTGTCGGCTGCGGCGGTGGTGCCGACAAGGGTTCCACTGCCGGCTCTGCTGCGGCAAAGGACGCCAAGGGCGCTGTGGAGTCTAAGAAGCTCGTGGTGGGCTTTGACAAGTCCTATCCTCCGTATGGCTTTGTGGGCGACGATGGCGAGTACACCGGCTTTGATCTCGATTTGGCCAAGGCAGTTGCCGATAAGCAGGGCTGGGAGGTCAAGTACGAGGCCATCGACTGGGACGCCAAGGATACGCTGCTCAACTCGGGCGCCATCAACTGCATCTGGAACGGCTTTACCATGGAGGGCCGCGAGGACGACTACACGTTCTCCGAGCCGTACATGCTCAATGAGCAGGTGCTGGTGGTCAAGAAGGATGCGGGCATCAAGAGTTGGGACGACCTTGCCGGCAAGACCGTGATTACCCAGACCGATTCTGCCGCGCAGGATGTGCTAGAGGGTGACCAGAAGGATCTGGCGGCGACGTTTGCCACGCTCGATACCATCGGCGAGTACAACACGGCTTTTATGCAGCTCGAGAGCGGCGCGGTCGATGCGGTGGCTTGCGACCTTTCGATCGCCCAGTATCAGCTTGCCGCCAAGCCCGATGCCTATACGCAACTTGACAAGCCGCTGTCCAGCGAGCACTACGCCGTTGGCTTTAAAAAGGGCGACACCAAGTCGGCCGACGCCGTGACCGAGTCGCTTAAGGCGCTCTATGAGGACGGTACAGTCAAGGACCTGTGCGACAAGTATGCGAGCTACGGTCTATCCTTCGACAACTGGGTTTTGAAATAGCCACAGCACCCAACCTTGCGGCTCCAACCCTCCTCGCGTACCAAAGTACGCTTCGTCGGGCTTGTCGCTCGCAATCTTGGGCACTGTGCCTATTTCAATTAACACCTGCTGTTCTGTTGCTGTGAAAGAGAGCTTGGGTTGTCTATTCAGGTCATGATGCAGATGCTTGGCCAGGGTTTCTTGGTCAGTTTGCAGTTGTTTGTGCTCACGCTGTTGGGCTCGATTCCCTTGGGAATTCCCGTGGCGTTTATGCGCATGAGCAAAATCGCGCCGCTGCGTTGGATTGCGCGCATCTACATTTCGGTCATGCGCGGTACACCGCTCATGCTGCAGATGTTTGCCATCTACTTTGCTCCGTATTATGTCTTTGGTATTTCGCTCACGCCCGATTCCAAGTGGACAGCGTGCGTCGTGGCATTCATCATCAACTATGCCGGCTACTTTGCCGAGATCTATCGCTCGGGTTTGCAGTCTATCCCGCGTGGTCAATATGAGGCCGCCGAGGTGCTGGGCTATTCACGCCTGCAGACGTTTTTGTACATTGTGATGCCGCAGGTCGCCAAGCGCATTTTGCCGGCGATGGGCAACGAGATCATCACGCTGGTCAAGGACACGTCGCTGGCGTTTGCCATCGGCGTGGGGGAGATGTTCTCGACGGCCAAGGCACTGGTTGCCTCTCAAGTGAGCATGGTGCCGTTTGCGATTGCGGCACTGATCTACTGGGTCTTTAACTTTGTGGTCGAGATGCTGCTGGGCGCCGCCGAAAAGCGACTTGACTACTACCACGACTAGCCTGTTCCGTCGTGCTTTTCAACACATGGAGGTTCCCGTGTCCGGAACGGTAATGAATATAACGAGCGCGCGCAAGGCGTTTGGTGGCAATGAGGTGCTCAAGGATATCTCGCTCGAGGTAAAGCGCGGCGAGGTCGTGGCGATTATCGGACCTTCGGGCGGCGGTAAGTCAACGCTGTTGCGCTGCGCCACGCTGCTCGAGACGCTTGACGGCGGCTCGCTTTCGTTTGGTGATCTAGCCGTTGCGACGGATGCGGGATCGGGTACGGTGTATGCGAAAGGCGATGTGCCCAAGCAGGCGCGCTCGCGCTTTGGCCTGGTGTTTCAGAACTACAATTTGTTCCCGCACTATACCGTGATGAAAAACATTACCGACGCTCCGATCCGCGTGCTCAAGCGCCCGCGCGAGCAGGTCGAAGCACGCGCGCGTGAGTTGATCGCGCAGATGGGGCTTACGGGCAACGAGAACAAGGTGCCATGCGAGCTTTCGGGCGGTCAGCAGCAACGTGTGAGTGTTGCGCGCGCCTTGGCGCTCGATCCAGAGATCTTGTTCTTCGATGAGCCGACCTCGGCACTCGATCCCGAGCTAACGGCCGAGGTGCTGCGTGTTATTAAAGACCTTGCCGCGCAGAATATGACGATGGTGATCGTGACCCATGCGATGCAGTTTGCGCGCGATGTTGCCGATCGCGTGGTCTTTATGGACGGCGGTCGCATTGTAGAGGAGGGTCCTGCCGAGCAGGTTATCGGCCATCCGCGCGAACGGCGCACGCGCGAGTTCCTGAGCCGTATCGAGGGCTAGGCTCAAGTAGACATTGAGGCGAAGCCGCTGCAGGTCTTATGGCCTGTGGCGGTTTTTATTTGCGCCGATGGGGCTTAATAACCGCCTCAGGCGTTTGCCCCCTCCTCTCGCCGTCCGTATTCATACGTGCGCCGAAAGGTGTGCATGGACAGTCGCCCGCGAGGGTAGGGTGGTGGCATAGGACATTTGGAGGGTGAGCCGGATCGGCTGCCGACCATGCTGCTCCCGGGACGGCATCGACCGCGAACTCTCCCCGTTGGCGTCGCGCATTGCGCGCGGCCCTGCAAGGAGGTCATCATGGGTGCTCCCAAGACCGGTAACGTAAGGAACGTGGTGCTCGTAGGCCAAGGTGGGGTGGGCAAGACTTCACTCGCCGAGGCCATGCTCCACCTTTCCGGCAAGACCGCCCGCCTGGGCGGCCACGACGGCACCAAGCCCACGCTCGACTATGACCCCGAAGAGGTCAAGCGTGCGTTTTCCATCTCGACGACCATTGCGCCGATCGACTGGAAGGGTGCGCGCATTAATGTGCTCGATGCCCCGTGCTACCCCGATTTTATCGGCGACGCCTTTGCCGCGATGAGCGTCTGCGAGACGGCTCTGTTTGTGGTCGACGCTGAGGCCGGCCCGCAGCCTACGACGGTTAAGCTCTGGTATGCCGCCGAGGACCTGCGTCTGGCGCGTGCGGTGTTCGTAAACCGCCTGTCGCGCTCCGAGGCCAGCTTTGCGACCACGATGGACCTGCTGCAGGAGCGCTTTGGCACGCGCCTGGGCGCCGTGACCCTTCCCTGGGGCGAGGGCGAGGACTTTGACGGTATCATCGACCTGGTGCGCATGAAGGCGCGCCATTGCAACGGCGCCGAAGCCGTTGAGTCGGAGATTCCCGAGGAGTATCGTGCCCAGGCCGAGGAGGCCCATGACCATCTGTGCGAGCTGGTGTCCGAGGCTGACGACGAACTGATGATGAAGTACTTGGAAGGCGAGGAGACGCTGACGCAGGAGGAGCTTGAAGGCCTGCTGTCGAAGGCGATCGCCGAGCGCATCTTTGTGCCGGTCTTTGCGGGCGATTGCATTAAGGAGCAGGGCGTCAACTCGCTGATGGACGACATCGCCACGTACTTCCCGGCGCCGACGGACTACGGCGAGATGCCGCTCATCGACGGTGATTCGCTCAAGATTTCGAGCGATGATGACCGCCCGGTGGCGTTTGTGTTTAAGACCCTGGCCGATCCTCAGCAGGGTCGCATCAGCTTCATCAAGGTGCTGACGGGTACGCTTGAGCCGGGCCTTGAGCTGATCAACGCGCGCACCCGCAAGAGCGATCGTCTGGCTCACCTGTATGTGATGTGCGGCCGCGACATGACCGAGGTCGGTCACGCCTATGCCGGCGATATCATCGTGGCGCCCAAGCTGGCGGCCGAGACGGGCGATACGCTCTCGATTACCGGCAAGGTCGAGGCTGCGGCGTTTAAGTTCCCCAACTCGCAGTACCGCATCGCCATCGAGGCCGAGAATCGCGGCGACGAAGAGAAGCTCTACACGTTTATCGAGAAGGCATGCAAGGCCGATCCGACCATGAGCATCGACCGCGACGAGGAGACCGGCCAGACCATCATTTCGGCGGTGGGCGAGGCGCAGGTTTCGGTCCTGCTCAATCGTCTTGAGGACCGTACCAAGGTCGCGGCCAAGAGCGTGCCGATTCGCATCCCGTATCGCGAGACCATTCGCCGCACGGCAACTGCCCAGGGCCGCCACAAGAAGCAGACCGGCGGCGCGGGACAGTATGGTGACTGCTGGCTGCGCGTAGAGCCGCTCATTGGGCCCGACGGTACGAGCGACGGCTATGAGTTTGTGGACGAGGTCGTAGGCGGCCGCATTCCGCGCTCGCTGATCCCTGCCGTGGACAAGGGCGTTCAGGAGACCATGAAGGACGGCATCATTGCCGGCTACCCGCTTACGGGCATTCGCGTGGCTGTGTACGACGGCTCGTATCACAGCGTCGACTCCAACGAGATGGCGTTCCGCGCGGCGGCTCGCATCGGCCTGCGCAAGGCATGCGCCGACGCCGACCCGGTGGTGCTGGAGCCCATCGAGGAAATCACGGTGACTATTCCCGAGAGCTACGCCGGCGCCGTGATGGGCGACATCTCGGCCTCGCGCGGTCGCGTGACGGGTATGGAGACCGATGAGCGCGGAGACACCGTGGTCATCGCTCAGGCGCCTCTCGCCGAGCTGACGGATTACTCGACGCGTCTGCGCTCCATCACGCGCGGCACGGGCGACTTTACCATGAAGCCTGCGGGCTATGAGCAGGTGCCTTATGACGTTCAGGCCAAGCTGGTCGAGCGCTATGAGGAGGGCCGTGCCAAGTAGCGTTGGGCGTTGCCTGTAACATACATGCCGATGCAAGGGCCGCTCTGGGCAATCCGGGGCGGCCCTTTTTGATCCCTGGGGGATGGAGGAAAACGGTTCATTTTAAGTTTTGGGGCAGCTTGGCCGGCCCTAGTCTCCCGAGGCCTGGTTGCGGCCGGTAGCGTAGTCGATCTGCACATGCGGCTGCAGGTTGTAGCAGTACACGTGGAAGCACAGGGTCTTGCCGTGGTCCTCGACCGTTTGCGCCTCAAGACGCACGCCACGGCAGACGAGTTCCTCTTCGTTGTACATGGGCGTGACACGGTAGAGCACATGGTTGCCCGTCTCGCGGATGTAGCCGAGAATCTGCTCCTCAAATGGCAGCATACCCGTTTCGTTGAGATAACGCGTGCCGGTGAGGAGATTCTTGCGGTTAGCGTTTTCGCCGCAGAGCGACCAGGCGATGAGGTGACAGCGATTGTAGAGGCTCTGGCCCGGAATAAAGTCGTAGCGCTGCTGGCGCCATCCGGCGGGATGGATACGCGAGATATCGCCGCGCTCGCCTTGACCGAGCGATTCGGGGCCCACGCAAGCGAGCGCTTTGCGGGTGCGGCCCAGGCTGTCGAGCTTGGAGAACTTCTTAAAGCAACCTTCTTCTGTAGCGCGCTCGTATTCATCGAGCGTGAATGATGGTGTGCCCAACGGGTGCGTGCTGTCGGCGCGAAGGGCAACGTAGGGGTTGCCGGCGTAGTCGGGAATACTGCTGAGATAAACACCGCGGGCGCGGGCGAGATCGGGGTTTTCCACCTCGTCGATGGGGGTGGCGTTCGAAGAGACATCGTCAACGGTGCCGGTCGTGGTGGATTCGGAGCCATCGCCGGTGCTTTGGCCGCCTTCGGAATCCGTGGAGCTTGCCGTTCCCGATTCGAGGCGGGCGACCAAGTCTTCCTCGTCGTCAGTGCGGCTGGGGCTCTCGCTTTGCTTCTCGGCCAGAGCTGACGCCTGCTCATCGCTTTGCGGCGAGAGCAGTCTGGGCGCCCCGTCGAGTGATCCCGTGAACAGCGCAAATCCCAGCACCACGGCGGTGCCGATGGAAAGTACTTGCTTGTAGGCGGACTTGCGCGACATGGGGGCTCCTGGTTAGTCGGTTGCGAATCTACCAGTCTAGCAGGAGACGCCGCAGGTCGTTTCCCAGATAAAACCTGCCAAAATAAACCTGCCCCTTTTTGGTAGGCTATTGATTCATGTAGCGAAAGCCAAATATGATATATACGTTATATACAAGCTGTAAAGCGCGGTAGAGTGACGGTAACGAAGGCCGTGCAAGCCGATGAAGGGACCGATATGATCAAGGCTGTCATTTTTGACATGGACGGAACGTTGGTCGATACCGAGCGTTTGGACGTGAGGGCATGGAAGGTGGGCGCTGCCGAGCTGGGGATTGCGATTGATGATGCGCTGGTCCATCAGTTTATCGGTCGCTCGATGCCTGATGTCAGGGACATCCTTGAGGAGCATTACGGCAGCCGCGAAATCGTCGAGACGGTCGAAGCCCACTACAGGGATGCTCTCGACGAGATGGTCAAGACCGATCTGGAGCTTAAGGCCGGCGCCGCCGAGTGCCTGGACGAACTGCTGGCTGCGGGCTATCACGTGGGCCTTGCGACGTCGTCGCGCCGCGTTGCGGCCGAGCGCAACCTTAAGACGGTCGGCCTCTTTGATAGGTTTGAGACGGTGACCTGCAACGAGGATACCCTGAACGGCAAGCCCGATCCCGAGATCTACCTGCTCGCCTGCGATCGCGCGGGCTTTGCTCCCGAGGAATGCGCCGTGGTCGAGGACTCACGCAACGGCTGCGTCTCAGGCATCACGGCCGGCTGCCATGTCTTTGCCGTTCCCGATATCGTGCCGTTGCCGCAGGACGTGGCGGACGGCTGCGAGGCCGTGCTCGATACGCTGTTCGATCTGACGGCGGCGGTCAGGGCCGTGCGCTAAAGGTATGCGCCGAGGCTGATGACGGTGGCTTCGGCGTGGCCCCGCTTGCGTTTTCCCAGATAAAACCTGCCAAAATAAACCCGTCCTCTTTTGGCGGGTTGGCGGGGTAATGCCCGCCGCAACTTATGGCACGGTTGGGATGTGTACGCTTTAAAGAGCGGAGCCCATGGTTAGAGAGATGCGCTCGTCTCTCTAAACGTCTCTCTAAAGAGAACGTCGGTTAGAGAGATGGCCTTAGGTAATCTAGCAGTGAATTCGATACATCTCTCTAAATTTCTCTCTAAAAGAAGGTGCTCATCTCTCTAAAGTTAGAGAGATATACTAAGCTTTAGAGAGATAAATCTATTGTTTTAGAGAGACGGAATGCCAATGCTGTTGGATGAACCTCTTGGCCTTATCGTTGAGCGCCTTCGCAGGCGGGGGACCGATGACGCATCGGTAGAAGTTAAAGCCTGCACGAATAAATTGAGTGCAGACGTATGGGAGACAGTGAGTGCTTTTGCGAACACTGCGGGCGGGCTCATTATTTTGGGCCTGAACGAAGCCGAAGGATTTGTTCCTTCTGCCAACTTTGCTATCGACAGGGTGCGCGACCAGTTTGTTTCGGGTATCGGAGACGGAGGCTCAGCGGCGGTGGTGACCCATGCGCCACGGTATGAGCTTGATCGAGGCGAGGTCGACGGGCTCCAGGTACTTCTGGTGCGCATCTTTGAACTTGAGCTCAAAGCGAAGCCATGCTATATCGGCGCGCGCGGCGTGCAGAACGGTAGCTACAAGCGCGTGGATGATAAAGATATCAAGATGTCGCCCGCTGAGCTATATGAGCTACAGAGTGCGTTGCTTCCGAGCGATGCAGACGGTACGGTGGTTTCGGAGGCAACAGTCGAGGATTTGGATCCAGATGTCGTGCGGTCCATTATCGCAAATCGCCGGCTGCAGACCCCGCGCGTTTTGCGCGGGGCCGATACGCTGGAAAAGCAGCTGGCCAGACTCAATATCACTACAAAGGATGGAGCTGTGAAGCTCGCGGGGCTGCTGTCGGCGGGAATCTACCCCCAGCAGTTCTATCCTAAGCTGATGATCGATGTCGCCGTTCATTCCGATGTGGAAAAATCTGCTCCTGGGCAACCCCGGTTTATTGACCGCCAGTTGTGCGATGGCCCGATTCCGGCTTGCATCGAAGATGCCCTCGCTGCGATCGGACGAAACTTGCGCAAAGCGGCGATAGTGCGAGGCGCTGGTAGAAGGGAAGATTGGGAAGTACCCCAGGAGGTTTTGCGCGAGGCCTTGGCGAATGCCTGCATCCATCGAGAGTATTCGCCCATGTTTGTGGGGCAGGCCGTGAGCGTCGATATCTACCCAGACAGAATAGAGATCAAAAACCCCGGCGGGCTTTGGGGCGGAAAGACGGTGGACAATCTTGCGGACGGGGAATCGCGCTGCCGAAACCCAAAGCTCATGAGTCTGATGGGGGCGACGCCGTTAGAGCATGCTGAGGGGGCTGTTGCGGAAAGTCAGGGATCTGGCATCCCGGCTATGATTCGCGAGATGGAGTCTCGTTCGCTTGGCAGGCCGAAATTTATCGTTAAGGCCGATTCGTTTACGGTGCTGCTTTCCCGGCACGGGGCGGAGCTTGCTGAAAACCGCATGTGGATTCAGGGCCATGTGGACACCGAACTGACGCATCGCGAGGAAACATTGCTCATGTTTATGCGGGAGCATGGGTGCGTATGCGATGTTCAAAAAATACGAGAGGCTTTGAAGTGGGATTCGGATGACATTCGCCTGATCTGCGGGGGCCTTGTCGATAAACATGTCCTGTCAAAATGTGGCAAAGACACGTTTGAAATTATCGATATGAGCAGAGAATTGTCAGCTTCGACGGCGGATAGGATCCTGGAGGCTCTCAGCGCCGGAATGGATATGACGGCGCGAGAAATAGCGGTTGCATCGGGGGTTAAGATTTCGTCCGTCCGTTACCATCTGCCAAAAATGGCGGATAAAGGACTCATTGAAGTAATGGGTTCATCGACGAGCCGCAACCGCCGCTATCGGAAGAGGTAGATGCGGCTGAGTCGCCTCTCTTGTGTCTCTCGAAGTAGATGGGTGCTAGAGGGGCGACTGCCTCGTGATATTTCCCCAGATAATACCTGCTAAAACAAACCTGCCCCTTTTTGGCAGGTCAGTTAACGCAGTGCAGGTTGAGCATATGCGAGCGAGCGGGCTCCGGGTGCGGTAAGGTGACGTGAAACAAGCGGGCGCTGACCTTTTGGTCGCGCCCGTGAAGTTGAACGTCAGATTGCCGTGCCCGGAGCCCGCGCAGCGCCGAGCAGTTACGCCGTTTGTAAAACGGCGTAACCTAAAGGTTCATATTGCCGTGGATGTAGGGGGTGACTTCGGGGGAGATGTGGGCGCAGCCCAGCTCGCGCAGCGCGGACTCGATGGCGGCGGGCAGCGGGGTCTTGCCCTCGGCATTGACGGTAGCACCGCCGAGGGCGGCAATTTTGGCGACATCTGCGTGAGCGGCCTCGATACGCATGCGGCCGCCGACCAAGCGCGCGCGTACCTGCGACAGACCAAGATCGTGCAGGTAGTCCTCGCAGGCGCGGATTAAATCGACCTTCTCGTGCGTAAGCTCCTCGCCTGTGGGGACGCGCGTGGCAAGACAGGCTCCCGCCGGCAGGTTCCAAACGGGATAGCCCCATGCGCGCAGCAGCTCGCGCTCTTCGTCCTTGGTAAAGCCGACCTCCATAAGAGGGGAGCGTACGCCGAGCTCTTTGGCAGCGCGCATGCCGGGACGGTAGTCACCGCGATCGCTTGCATTGCTGCCATCGATGACGGTGGGAAAGCCGAGCGACTTAGCGTGGTTGACGATGGCGGTAAAGCCGGCGTGCTTGCAGTGGTAGCAACGGTTGGCGTCGTTGCAGGCTACTTGGGGGAGCTGCAGCTGATCGACCGAAAGATTGAGCACGGGGAGCTTAAAATGCGGTCCCTCATTGGTTTGCCTGTCAACGGATCGCTCAAACGAGGTCTGTTCGGGCGTGCCGATGAGCGGCGTGGTGAGGTGAACGAGAAGCGTGCTGGCAGGCATGATGCGGGCGCAGACCGCGGCCAAAAAGCTGCTGTCGACGCCACCGGAAAAGCCGATGGCGACGCGTCCGTATGCCAAAAGCAGCTGTTCGAGCGCCGCGAGTTTGTCCTGAAGCTCCTTTGCAGGTGCGGTAGTGTCTGAAAGCATAAAACAATCCTTACCATTGAGTACTCGGTCGAAAACTATAATCCTATCGGACTGCTCGTCATATGACTTTTGCCTATGTAACGATAGTGCAATATGCTATATACGTTATATACAAGTTTGTAAAGTGCGCTAGAGTGGCCGTAATGCAATCCGGTTAGGGGACCGATATGATCAAGACTGTAATTTTTGACATGGACGGAACGCTGGTCGATACCGAGCGTTTGGGCATCAAGGCATGGAAGGCGGGCGCTGCCGAGCTGGGGGTCGCGATTGATGATGCGCTGATCCATCAGTTTATCGGCCGCACTCTGCCCGATGTCATGGACATCCTTGATAAGCATTACGGCAGCCATGAAACCACCGAGGCGATCTATGTTCGCCACAAGGAGATTCGCGACGAGATGGTCAAGACCGATTTGGAGCTTAAGGCCGGTGCCGCCGAGTGCATAGGCGAGCTGCTGGCTGCGGGCTATCACGTGGGTCTAGCGACGTCGTCGCGCCTCGCTACGGCCGAGCGCAACCTTAAGATGGTCGGCCTTTTTGACAAGTTTGAGACGGTGACCTGCGGCGAGGACGTCGTGCACGGCAAGCCCGACCCCGAGATGTATCTGCTTGCCTGCGAGCGCGCGGGCTTCGCCCCCGAGGAATGCGCCGTGGTCGAGGATTCACGCAACGGCTGCGTCTCGGGTATTACGGCCGGCTGCCATGTCTTTGCCGTCCCCGACATTGTGCCGCTGCCGCAGAATGTGGTGGATGGCTGCGAGGCCGTGCTCGATACGCTGTTCGACCTTGCGGCGGCGGTCAAGGCCGTGCGCTAGACAGCTGCGGCGTTGAAACGGGCAATTGCCCACATTTACGCTTAAGCATAAGGGGTCCGGCAATGGCCGGGCCTCTTTTGCTTAAGCTGCGTTTTGGCATACTGGTCGACGTGCTATAGATACGCGCCCAGGTTGATGGCGGTGGCTTCGGCTTGGCTGCCCGCCTGGGTACTGGCGCGCTCTAAGAGGAACGGCCGCACGAGTTCCTGACGGTTGATGTCCTCGGCGGCTGTGACCTCGGTGACGGTGCGTGCGGCGGAGCCGATACGGACGCGTTTGGTTTTTGTCGGCGCCGTGTTCTCGATCTGCTCCATGAGCAGCTGGACACCCTTGCGGCCAATCTCGTAGCCCGGGGGTGCTACGGTGGTGAGCGGTACTGCGCCGCTCCATGCAAGCGGGTTACCGTCGCAGCCGGCCACGCGAACTTGCTTGGGGACGGAGATGCCTTTGTCGATCAACGCTGAGATAACACCCGAGGCCAATACGTCGGTTAGGCCGATGACAAAATCCGGACGCTCGTCAGCAGAGCGCTCGGCAATCTGGGCGCCGATGCCGTAACCGTCGGCTGCGGTATTCCATTCTCCGGCGTCAATGACCTCAATTTTGATGTCGGGATGAAGGGCGAGGGCCTTGTGAATGCCAAGCACGCGCAGGGTGAGCTGCATAAATGCCGCTCTGCCCACAACGGTGATATGGCGTGCGCCGCGGGCAATGGCGAGCTCGGCGATAATGCGCCCCTGTGCCTCGTTATCGGCGGCCACGTAGTAACCGGGCTCGGAACAGTGGATGTCCAGATGGACAATCGGCACGGGCATCTTGGTCATGGCGGGGTGCCAATCGGGGGATGCCATGGGCTGAACCATGACGCCGGACATCTGCGTGCCCATAAAATAGCGCAGGTAGTGGTCTTCGAGGATGTCGTCGTTATCGGCGTTGGCGATAAGCAGGTCGTAACCGTGCTTGCGGGCCTCGTTATGGGCGCCGCTGGCAATTTGGAGCGAGAAGCCGTGGTCGAGACGGGGGAGGACCAGGCCAAAGGACTTGGTGGTGCCTCCTGCGAGCTGGCGGGCGCTTTGGTTGGGCAGGTAGCCAAGGCGATTGATGGTCTCGTTGATGAGTTTGAGGGTCTCGGGGCGCAGCTTTTCGGGATGGTTGAGCGCGTTGGATACCGTGCCCAGCGAGACCCCTGCCTCGCGCGCGACGTCGCTGATTTTTACCTTTGCCATAGCGGCCCCTTTGATGCGTTTCAAGTACAAGCCAGATTGTAGCATCGCCCGTCCCTAGGGTGTCAAAACCTGCCAATTAGGGACAGGTTTATTTTGACAGGTTTTATCTGGGGAAACGCTATTGCCAACGCGACTACCACGAAGGGGACAGGCACCTTTGTGGTGGTTTGGACCGGCTGAACGTGTGTGCATCGGGTGGTATCTAAGTTGAGATACCACTTCTGGTATATCAGCTTGCGCTTGCGTGAGTACAATACTCGAACGTTATACGTCTCAGCGCCCCTTGTGCGTGGACGTTTTGCAGTCACGCGAGCGAAGGGATTTATCCTATGTGCGGAATTGTCGGCTACACCGGCTCTGATATTGCAAAGAACATCCTTGTCACGGGCCTTAAGCGTATGGAATATCGCGGCTATGACTCCTCGGGCGTCGCGCTCGAGGTGGGCGAGGGCACGGCGGCTCACCTCGACGTCATTCGCCGCGTGGGCAAGGTCGCGGGCCTGGAGAGCGAACTTACCAATGTCGACAGCGACGCCACCTGCGGCATCGGCCACACCCGCTGGGCTACCCACGGCAAGCCCTCCGTTGTCAACGCCCATCCCCACACCAGCTGCGACGGTCGCATCGCCATCGTCCACAACGGCATCATCGAGAACTTTGCCGAGCTGCGTGAGGAGCTGGAGGGCCGCGGCCATCACTTTAAGAGCGAGACCGACACCGAGGTCTTTGCGCACTTGATCGAAGAGGCCTATGCCGAGACACACGACCTGATGGCTTCTGTGCGCGAGGCCTGCACCCACGTGGTGGGCGCCTATGGTTTGGCCGCCGTTTCTGCCGATGAGCCTGGCGTGATCGCCGTGGCCCGCAAGGACTCCCCGATTGTGGTCGGCGTCGGCGAAACCGGCTCCTACGTTGCCTCCGACGTGATCGCGCTTATCGATGCCACCCGCGATGTCGTGGTGCTCGAAGACGGTCAGTTTGCCAAGCTTACGCCCGCAGGCGTCGAGTATACCGACGAGGCTGGCAACGTGATTGAGCCCAAGCTTACCCATATCGACTGGGACCTGGATATGGCCGAAAAGGGCGGTTATCCCGACTTTATGCTTAAGGAGATCCATGAGCAGCCTCGCGTCGTGCGTGATACCCTGGTGGGCCGCATGACCCCCGCCGGTGAGCTCGATATCGACGAGCTGGGCCTTTCGCTCGAGGAGCTCAACGATATCGACCGCGTGTATGTGATTGCCTGCGGCACCAGCTACCATGCCGGACTTATCGCCAAGAACCTTATTGAGGGTTGGGCTCGTATTCCTACCGAGGTCGAGGCGGCAAGCGAGTTCCGCTATCGCAACCCCATCATCACGCCGACGACGCTTGTCGTGGCCGTGTCCCAGTCGGGCGAGACGGCCGACACCCTTGCCGCCATTCGCGATGCACGCATCAAGGGCGCCAAGGTCTTTGGCATCACCAACGTGCTGGGCAGCCCGGTGGCGCGCGAGAGCGACGGCGTTATCTACACCAAGGCCAACAAGGAGATTGCAGTTGCCTCGACCAAGAGCTTCATCGGTCAGGTCGTGAGCCTTACGCTTTTGGCCCTGCTGCTGGCGCAGGTTAAGTACCGTCTGACCACCAAGCAGGCGCGCATGCTGTTCCGCGAGCTTTCCGATACGGCCGAGCAGATCCAGTGGATCCTGGATACGCAGACCGAGGCCGTGCACGAGGCCGCGCTCGTCTGCAAGGACGCGCAGTCTGCACTGTTCGTGGGTCGCGGCATGGGCGCCGCCATTTCCTACGAGGGCGCGCTCAAGCTCAAGGAGGTCAGCTACCTGCATGCCGAGGCATATGCTGCCGGCGAGATGAAGCACGGCCCTATCGCGCTGATCGACCCGGGTTTCCCCGTCATCGCGGTTGCAACCAAAAGCGCAACATACGACAAGACGGTGTCGAACCTCATGGAGTGCAAGGCGCGCGGCGCCAAGGTCATCGTCGTTGCTACCGAGGGCGACGAGGAAATCAACAAGATCGCCGACTGCATCATTCGCGTGCCGGCCGTCCGTGACGTATTCAGCCCCATCACGGCGAGCGTTCCGCTGCAGCTGCTCGCCCGCGAGGTTGCCATCCTGCGCGGTTGCGACGTTGACCAGCCCCGCAACCTGGCCAAGAGTGTCACAGTAGAGTAATCGAGTTCCTACGTCCTAACAACTAAGGCCCGGCTTCGTTGCAGCGGAGCCGGGCCTTGTTGCATTTGCGCAGATAAAACCTGCCAAAATAAACCTGTCCCTTTTTGGCAGGTTAGCGGAGCTTGCTGGTCTCGAAGTACTCGGGATATTGGTCCAGGACCTCGGTCTGGTTGCGGAACATCATATGCAGGTGCTTGCTGACCAAAAAGCTTGCCTCGATAGGATCGCGACCGGCGATGGCGCGGCGGATTTGCTTGTGCTCGTTAACAATCTCCTGATTGTCGAGCGCCTGCGTAGCGGCGCGCAGCCAGCGGAAACGCTCCAGGTCGGCATTGGTCGCCTCGAGCCACGACCACACGGTGCTGCGGCACGCGATGCTAAAGATCATGCGGTGCATGAGGTTGTCGCTTAAAAAGAAGCCGATGCGGTCCTCTTCGGCCATGGCTTTTTCCTGCAGCGCGATGGCTCGGTCGAGCTGCTCGATGCCTACCGAGGTGGCACGGGCGCAGCACTCCACAATCACCTGCTTTTCCAGGTGTTCGCGAATGTAGCAGGCACTCTCGGCAAGGGTGAGGTTGATGGGCGAGACATAGGTGCCGCTTTGGGGCACGGTGCGCACTAGGCCCTCTTGCGCCAGACGCACCAGTGCCTCGCGCACAGGGGTGCGCCCCATATCTAGGTCGTCACAAAGCTGCTTGACGCCCAACTTTTCGCCCGGCTTGTAGTCCAGGTAGACTATTTTGCGTCGAATGGTGTGGTAGGACTGGTCCTGTAGGCTCGTTTCCTGCTCGCCGACGTGCATCGATTCTTCCATAGTGCCTCGCAACTGTTCTATCACACTCATATGTCAGTTGTTAATTATGCCGCGAATCAGCTCTCCGCGCTGGGTAATTCGGTTGTTGCCCGAGAACTATTGCGGCATTTTAGTCTGTTTTTGCGTATGGCTGTGCTCAATGTTGCCGTATCATAAGCCGTCGCAAACGTGAAATAGAAAGAAGGAATCCCATATGCAACTGGTAAATATCGTACGCGAGCGCTGGAAGGGTGTCTTGTTCTGCCTGATCATCGCCATCCCTGCGTCGTTGCTCGGCAAACAGATTGAGGTGGTCGGTGGGCCGGTATTTGCCATCCTCTTTGGCATGGTTCTGGCGCTCGTCTTTCCCAAGAATCGTCGCGAACAGCTCGCCGCCGGCGTCACCTATACGTCTAAAAAAGTCTTGCAGTACGCGGTTATCCTGCTTGGCTTTGGCATGAACCTCTCGCAGATTCTGTCCAAAGGCGCCCAGTCGTTGCCGATTATCGTGGCTACGATCTTGACCTCGCTCGTCATCGCCTTTGTGCTCTGCCGCGTTATGAACGTGCCGGGCAAGATCGCGACGCTTGTGGGTGTGGGTTCGTCGATTTGCGGCGGTTCCGCCATCGCCGCGACCGCGCCCGTCATCGATGCCGACGATCGCGAGATTGCCCAGGCTATTTCGGTCATCTTCCTGTTTAACGTTATCGCGGCGCTCGTGTTTCCAACGCTTGGAGGCATGCTTGGGCTGACCAACGAGGGCTTTGGCCTGTTTGCCGGTACCGCTATCAACGACACCTCGTCTGTAACGGCTGCGGCGAGCGCCTGGGACAGTATGCATCCTGGCGCCAATGTGCTCGAGAGCGCTACGGTAGTCAAGCTCACCAGGACGCTGGCCATTATTCCCATCACGTTGGTCCTCGCATGCTGGCAGATGCATCTGGCGCGCAAGGCCGGCGGCGACGCCAAAAGCACGTTCTCCCTTAAGCGCGCGTTTCCCATGTTTGTGCTGTTCTTTGTGCTGGCGAGTGTGGTCACCACAGTGTTTCAGCTTCCCGCGTCCGTTACGGCGCCCATCAAGGAGCTGTCGAAGTTCTTTATCGTAATGGCCATGGCGGCTATTGGCTTTAATACCGATATCGTCGAGCTGGTCAAAAAAGGCGGCAAGCCCATCGCATTGGGCTTTTGCTGCTGGATTGGCATTGCGTGCATGGGTTTGGGAATGCAGCACGTGCTGGGAATCTGGTAGAGAAGTAGCCCATTTACGTGCTGGTTGCCGGTGGCCGCATCCTCGCGGTGGAGCGATAGGAGCTCTTGCGGGTATGGCTTGTCCGCAGGTTAATAGATCCCGAAGAGCTCTTATCGCCCCGCCAGGATGGCGATGCGGGGCAACACCTATACTCGCAGGATGGCGCTTTCTGCCCTATAGTGTTTGGTGAGCAATATCGTTCAATTTTGAAACACTCGGTCGTGCGACCGTCGGCGGTTGTACGTCGCAGCGGACAGGGGCAAATCATGGATAGCGATGCCAAGCTGAACATCTTGACCGATGCCCTAGCTGCTGCCGGGGCCTCGGCATTGGCAATCGATGCGCGTGGGGACGTCGCGATCTCGACCATGAATGACGCGGCGCTTGAGCGGGATGTGGCGGCTTTTGTCGCTGAGCGCCTCGACCGCATAGGAGACGGCGCGCGTCTGGTTATGGGGCGTGCGGGTACGCGCCTGAGCCTGACCGTTCGCCCCACCGATAAAGAGGGCGGGGGCCTTTGGGTCATCGTGGTCCGCGAGGTGCGCGCCGCCGCGGCGCATGCGGGCATCGAGTGGCTCAACGCCGACGAAGTTGAGGCCCGCTACGAATCGAGCGCGTACGGCATCGTCGAAAACGCGGCAGCGGTCGCTGCCCCCGTACGGGAGAGCTATGCGCGCGGAGTGCCCCTTATGCTCGAGGGCGAGCTGGGCGCGGGACAGGATCAGATTGCAAAACGCCTGTACCTGGATGGACCCTATGCCGACCAGCCCTTTGTGTCCGTTGCGCTCGATGAGCTTACGGATCGCGGTTGGCGCCATCTGCTCAAAAGTTCCGAATCGCCGCTATTCCAAACGGGGCTGACACTTTGCATGGGCGGCTGGCATGCTGTTGGCCCCCAACGCCTGCGCGAGCTCGTGTCCGCAATGATCGACACGGCGCTCGCAACTCGTTGCCATGTGGTGTTGACGGCAAACGACATGCCAGGCGGCGGCGAAAGCGATCAGGCTGCTTTTGTAACCGAGCGTCTGGCCTGTGCAGTGAGTGTAGCGCCGGCGATTGCCGAGCAGGGCGGCGCGTCGGAAAAGGTTGCGCGCTATCTGGAGTATCTGGCAGATATGTTTGAGACGGCAACACCCGCCTTGTCGTCCGGGGCGGCAAAGACACTCGATGCCTATCGATGGCCTCGTAACTATCTACAGCTTCGTGAGGTTTCGGAACGACTTTATATATTAGTGAGGATGGGTACGGCCGAGCGGGCGGTGGCGGAGGAGGTGCTCGCCCAGGAGGACGTTATCAAGACCGCGACCTTTGGTGCCCCGACGCTCGATAGCGATCTGTATATCTTGCGCCCACTGGCCGATACCGAGCGCGATATCGCACGGCTGGTCGTAGGCCACCTTCACGGCAACAGGACCCGAGCTGCCGAAGTACTAGGCATAAGCCGTACGACCCTGTGGCGCCTGCTGAAGGACGACGACCGTTAAGCGAGGCGCCCGTGACCGCGCGCGGCGCGTGTGATACAGTCCAAAGCAGTATTGTTTCGACTGTGTTACGGCGTGCGGGGAGTATGGCGGAGACTTCAAAAACAAATCGGGTTCGAAAGCCCGCGGCGCCGGTCAACCGTCGCACGACTTCACGGACGTGGGGCAAAAGCGCCTCGGGGTTCGACGGCTCGTTCAAACGCACTAAATATGGTTATCCTTCGGCAAGCGCTCGCTTGGCCATGCAGGCCGAATCATCGCTGTGGGGCCGTAAGCGTGTGGTGGGGTCAAAGCTCAAGCACGATGGAACGCTCGGCTACATTAGCCGTGGCGCTGCTCGCCGTAGCGGCCTCAATCCCGCAGGCTGGCATCGCTATGTTCCGATCGCGGTCGTTGTCGCGGTGATTGTCATCGCGCTCGCGGCGCTCGGTTACGCCGGCGGCGGGGCCAATCTGGACGCAATGTTTAAGTCGCCCGAGCTCGCGCATGCAGGCACAGAAGTTGTCGAGGGCGTTCAGACCCAGACGGGCGTCGCGCCCCAGCGCGGCATGGTCGCAGCCGCTGCCACCATTGCCGATGCTCAAAAGGATGAAGGCGAGCAGGGCGATGGCGCCGAAGCGACTCGAACGAATGAAACGACGACAAATCCATCGGCAAGATAAGTTGCTAGTGGGGTAGCAAATTTGGGACGGGGCCTTTTAGCTGCCCATGTGTCGAATGCCAGCAGCAGCTCATTCGATGTCAGTCGCCAACAGCGAGCGGGCCGCATTTGCGCCAAGGTGACGTGAAATGAGAGGGCGCTGACCTTCTTCGCGTCCTCGAAATTGAACGTCAAATTGGCGTGAATGCGGCGCGCGTAGCGTCAAGTGGTCCTCCGTTCGGTAGAACGGCGGAACTAATTACCTAACGTACACCACGTTGTCGCGGCGCGGCTTTGCCTCGGGTAGCGTGTCCTCGGCATAGCCCAGAATGCAGTTACCGACACCGCGTAGGCTGCCGTCGGCGGGCAGGCCCCAGCTGGCCAGCAGCTCCAGGCCCTCGGGCGAGTCAAAGACCTCATGCGCGCGATGAATCCAGCACGAATCGACACCCAGTGCATAGGCGGCGTTGAGCAAGTTGCCCATGGCGAGCGAGCCGTCTTCCAGATGTGTGGGCACGCTGCGGTCAACCAGCACCACCACAACGGTCTTGGCGCCATAGAAGGGGTCGCTGTTGCTGCTCATGACCTGGGCGTTGAGCTGTGAGAGACGCTCGATGGTCGCGGGGTCGGTGACGGCGACAAACGTCACCGGCTGGCGGCCCATGCCGCTCGGTGCATATTGGCCGGCTTCGATAATACGTGCAAGCTTTTTGGCCTCGACGGGACGATCGCTGTATTTGCGGCAGCTGCGGCGGTGAATGAGTGCTTCGATAGTCTCCATGGTGTCTCCTTGCGGTGGCGTTGCAGATGCCCCGTTCATACCCGTCGGGCTCAAACGATAGACGGGCAAGTGCCCGGCAACAGGATAGATTCCAATTGGGAAAGTAGGTTTGCATAAAAGTACCTTCAAAATGTGACAAGCCAATGGGATGGTTAAACGTTTTATCCCGTCTGCCCTGCGGTTTTTACCACTTGCCTAAATGACGAACGCATAACCTCTGATAAAGGTTTTACTAAAGAAGTACCAACGTTTATCAACGCGCCGTGGTGGCGCCGGGCCAGGAGGTAACTATCATGTTCCAGGCTGGAGATGTCGTCGAGACCGATTTCGAAGGATTTCTGAAGCTGCTGCGTTCCAAGACACGCGCTTTTGTGACGATTGACGATCACGAGTACTACATCACGCACACCGATGGCTATTGGCGTGTTCAGGATTGCGAGGCCCTCAACGATAAGGGCCACTTTACTGACTGCTCCGAGCTGGTCAACACGCTCTGCGAGGTCGTCGAGCTGCCTTGGATCTGCGGCAAAAGCCTGCACGATAGCTTCTCGGGCGCTACGGTCTACGAGGCCGTCGCCGCTTAACAGGCAATGAAACCCGATTTTCACGTGACCGCTGGCGCCGCCCCCGCGCCGGCGGTCTTTTTCTGCCGGTAGGCCATAAAAGTGTAGGCATTTGCGGAGAGCCTGTTGACGATAGTCAAAACTCGGACTAATCTAGAGACACGAAATTGGTCAAAAATCGGACAATCGAATGGTGGGATAGATGAATAGCGCGGTTACGCCGGTCGACTTCGACCGGTTGCTCAATGGACTCGACCATATCTATTCGGAGTTCTCGCGCGCCTGCGGCCTTTCGGACTGCGCTTACTGGATGCTCGTCGATACCAGCACGGCAGGCGGCAGTATTGCCGTAAGCCGTCTGACAAGCGAATGGTTCTACAGCAAGCAGACCATCAACTCGGCAATTAAAACCTTGACGGCGCGGGGCTTCGCAACGTTGGAGTTTGCCGAAGGCAGCCGTAAGAACAAGGTTGTGCGTTTGACCGAAGCGGGCATGCGGTTTGCCGAGCAATATGCGCTGCCGGCGCAAGAAGCCGAGCAACAGGCTTTCGAAGTGCTCGAGCCCTGGGAACAGCGCGAAATCATGCGCCTAATCGAAAAATTTTCCCATGCGCTCGGCGATGAGTGCGATGTCTTTAAGCAGCATATCGCTGCCGAGAATCAAGGTGAGGGTGAGTCGTGCGACTGTTAATGAGGTTTTTGAAGCCCTATCGAGGGCTTGTCGCAGTGACGCTGCTGGCGCTGCTGGTGGATAACGTCGGTACGCTGTTGGTTCCCACGATGCTGGCGAACATGGTCAACACCGGTATTACCACGGGCGATGTCGACTACATCTTATGCAACGGCCTATACATGTTTATCGCGACGAGCATGGCTAGCGGCGGCACGGTGCTGGGCTGCTATCTTTCGGCGCGCCTGGCGGCTAACGTGGCCTGCGACATCCGCAATGCCGTCTACGACAAATCACTCGAGCTGTCTGCCAGCGATTTTGAGCGCTTTGGCACCGGATCGATGATCACGCGCTCACTCAACGACATCAACGTGATTCAACAGGCTGTCCTTCAGACGATTCAGCTGGTGCTGCCCGTGCCGTTCTTGGCTGTGGCGGGCATCATCTTCGCCTGGTTTATCGATCCGGCTATGGGCGTGCTTCTGGGCGTCGTGGTTGCGATCGTGCTGGTTGCGGCGGTCTTTACGGTTGCCAATGCGGCACCGATTTTTATGCGCCTACAGGGCTTTATCGACCGCATGAACGTGGTGCTGCGCGAGAACATCGTGGGCGTGCGCGTCATCCGTGCGTTTAACAAGGAGCGTCGTGAGGAACAGCGCCTGGACGAGGTGTTCAGCGATTACGCGACCAACGCCATCAAGGTCAACCACCTGTTTGTGGGCCTTGACAGCTCCAGCTTCTTTTTGATGAACATCGCCGAGGTGGCGGTGCTGTGGGTGGGCGGTAACCGGGTGGGCGCCCACGCCATGCAGATTGCGAGTATCTCGGCGGTGCTGGAGTATGCAATTCTGATCCTGTTCTTTGTGATGATGGCCCAGATGGTGGTGCTGACGCTTCCGCGTGCTGCCGCGTGCCTGAACCGTGCGCATCAGGTGTTGGAGATTGAGCCGAGCATCGTGGACGGCGAGCGTACGCTGGGTGACGGGACGCCTGCCTCCGAGGACGATGCGGATGCTGTTGCCGTGTTCGACCACATGTCGTTTCGCTTTGACGACGCCGACGAGGACACCCTGTGCGACCTGAGCTTTGCCTGTCGTCGCGGTCAGACGACCGCGATTGTGGGCTCGACGGGCTCGGGCAAGTCGACGGTGGCAAAGCTTCTGCTGCGCTTCCACGATGCCACCAAGGGCGCCATTCGCCTGGACGGCATCGATCTGCGCGAGCTTTCGCAAGATGAGATTCGCGGGCGCATCGCCTATGTGCCGCAGAAGGCGTGGCTGTTCTCGGGCACCGTGGCAAGCAATCTGCGCTTTGGCAACGAGGACGCGACCGAGGCGGACATGCTTCATGCGCTGCAGGTTGCCCAGAGCACCTTTGTGCTCGATCAGCCGCAGGGGCTCGATACTCCGGTTGCCCAGGGCGGTACGAACTTTTCGGGCGGCCAGCGCCAGCGTCTGGCAATCGCCCGTGCGCTCATGAAGCATGCCGATCTGTATATCTTCGATGACAGCTTTTCGGCCCTGGACTTTAAAACCGATGCGGCCTTGCGCCATGCGCTGCAGGACGAGACGCGCGACGCCGCGGTGCTCATCATCGCGCAGCGCATCTCGACGATTTTGCATGCCGACCAGATTGTCGTGCTCAAGGATGGCGAGGTCGTGGGCCTGGGCGCGCACGAGGAACTTATGGAAACCTGCGAGGTGTACCGCGCCATCGCGGAATCGCAGATGAAGGGAGGTGAGTAGCATGACCGAGGAGCTCAAGAAGCGCAGCGACGCTATCGATGCCGTCGTTGTGGACGCGGCCGAGGAAGCGGTCGAGCAGTCTGTCGCGTCGACCGAGCTGGATGCCGCCGCCAGGGCCGCGGCCGAGCGCGAGGCTCGTCGCCAGGCGCTGTACGAGGAAAACGAGCGTGCCGAGGACGAGCGCGCCCGTGCCGAGGCAGAGCGTATGCGCGACGTGGACGACGAAGAAGAGGACGAGACGCCCCGGGATACCTGGGCGACGGTGCGCCGCTTGTGGAGCGAGGCCGCCGGCGACCATTGGCGCTTCTATATTGTATTCGCGAGCATTGTGTTCTACGTCATCTTTAACACCGCCGCGCCGGCATATAGCGCTCATGTTATCGACGAGCTGTGGGGCCATATACAGGTGGCGTTTGCCAGCGGAACGACCTTTAGCATCACCTGGGACCAGTGCGGTAAGACCATCTTTGTCTACTTTTTGATCTGGACAGCCGCCGGATCGTTCTATGCGCTGCAGAGTTTTTTGATGTCGAGCGTCGCCGAGCGACTCAACCTGCGTCTGCGCAACCGCATCGCGCAGAAGCTCAGCCGCCTGCCGCTCGCCTACTTTGACGCGCATCGCCCCGGTGAAGTGGTCAGCCGTGCGACCAATGACTTGGACAAGATGTCCGAGAGTATGCAGCGCGGATTGCTGCAGCTGCTGGTATCGATCGGTACCGTGACGGGTGCCATCATCATGATGTTCGTCTATAGCGTCAAGCTCACGTTGGTCTTTTTGGGCTTTACGGCGGTATCGCTGCTGGTAACTAAGGTGGTTTCGCGCCGTACGCATGATGTGACGGGCGAGCGTCAGGAGTGGGTGTCCAAAATCACGAGCGCGGTCGAGGAAGGCTATTCAGGCCGTTTGGTGATTCGCGCATTTAACCGCGAGCATCAGAGCTCTGCCGAGGTGCACGAGGCCTCGAGGGAGCTAGCGCGCGTGAGTACCAAGGCCGACTTTATGATCAATGCCGTCGGCCCTGCGGTTCGCTTTATCGGCCGTTTGGCGCAGATCGTGATCGCGCTGGTGGGCTGCAGCATGCTGGTCGCCGGCCACATGACCGTCGGCGTGTTCCAGGCGTTCTTCCAGTTTATCTACGAGGCGTCCGAACCCATGACGCAGCTGTCGTTCACTTTCAACTCGCTGCAGAGCGCGCTGGCGAGTGCGGAGCGCGTGTTCGACCTGCTCGATGAGCCCGAGATGGAAGCCGATCCGCTGCCGGGGGAGGCCGCCAGGCTGCCGGGTCGCATTGAGGGCCGCGTCTCCTTTGAGCACGTGCGTTTTGGTTATTCGCCCGACAAGCCGCTTATGCGTGACGTGTCGTTTACCGCCGAGCCGGGCCAGAAGATCGCCGTGGTGGGAACCACGGGCGCAGGCAAGACGACACTCATCAACCTACTCATGCGTTTTTACGAGATCGATGGCGGCCGCATTACGCTCGACGGCGTGGACACGAGCTATATGGACCGCGGCGAGCTGCGCCAGCAGTTTGGCATGGTGCTGCAGGACGCCTGGCTGTTTGACGGCACGATTGCCGAAAACATCGCCTACGGCTGTCCCGAGGCGACGCGCGACGAGATCGTGGCGGCTGCGCGCGCCGCGCAGGTCGACTTCTTTGTGCGCACCATGCCGCAGGGTTATGACACGCGGGTGGCCAACGATGCCGAGAGCATTAGCCAGGGGCAGCGCCAGCTGCTGACCATCGCACGCGTGCTGCTCAACAACCCGGCGATTCTCATCCTGGACGAGGCGACGTCGAGCGTGGACACGCGTACCGAGCTCGCCATCGGCCGTGCTATGGATGCGCTTATGCGCGGGCGCACGAGTTTTGTGATCGCGCATCGCCTGTCGACGATCGTGGACGCCGACCTGATCTTGGTCATGGATCACGGCAACATTATCGAGCAGGGCACGCATAAGGAGTTGCTGGCTGCCGAGGGCGCCTACGCCGACCTCTATCTGAGCCAGTTCGCATAATGCGACATGGGGACGGCCCCCTTGTCGCATCGGAAATAAGGCGCGCCGGGGATAGATTCCCTGGCGCGCCTTTGCGCTGGCATGAATGTTGTCATTGGCCGTCCGCGTCTAGCGTTCGTCCACAAGTTTGGCAACGAGGGCTTTGAGCTCGGCTACCTCTTGCTCGAGTTCTTTGACGCGGCGGGCGTTCTCGGTGATGCCCTGACGGTTGAGGGCGGACTGCTCGGCGGCATCGTCAGGCATGTACTCGCGGTGCTGCTTGGCGTCGAAGCTCTCCTCGAACACGCGGCAGCCGTTGCGCTTGATGATGCGTCCCGGTACGCCCACGACGGTGCAGTTGTCGGGCACGTCCTTGACGACAACCGAGTTGCCGCCGATTTTGACGTTGTTGCCGATGCGAATGTTGCCGAGCACCTTGGCGCCCGTGCCCACGGTGACGTTGTTGCCCAGGGTGGGGTGGCGCTTGCCGGTTTCGTTGCCGGTGCCGCCAAGCGTGACGCCCTGGTAGAGCACGCAGTTTTCGCCCACGATGGTGGTTTCGCCGATGACGACGCCCATGGCGTGGTCGATAAAGAAATGCTTGCCGATCTGTGCAGCGGGATGAATCTCGACCCCGGTGATGTGGCGGGTGATTTGCGAGAGCACACGGGCGAGCGAGCGATGACCGTGCTCCCACAGCCAGTGCTCGGGCACGTGGTTCCACTTGGCGTGCAGGCCAGGATAGGAAAGGAAGATGACCAAACCGTTTTGCGCGGCGGGGTCCTGCATCTGGACGGTCTTGATGTCCTCGCGAATGGTATTGATAAAGCTCACCGGCCGCCCTCCCTTAGCGCCATGGCAATGCGATTCAATAAAGTATAGCGATTCGCTAGGGATTAGGAAGAATAATCTTGGCGGCTTTGCATGACAGGTGTCAGTTATGCAAACTTGCTGGTAATGGAGTCATGCTTTTGTGGGGTTGCGCACGAGGGGGCACCGCAACCGTATACTGGTCAACTTGGACGTATCCGCGCCCACAACTGAGAGGTTTTACTTCATGGGTTTCATCAATTTTATCGCCGAGCTACTCAAAGACCCGCGCACCGCGATTGCCAGCTGGATCGCCGCCGGCCCGCTTATGGCCTACGGCTGCGTGTTCCTCATTATCTTCATTGAGACAGGCGTGGTGTTCTTCCCGTTCCTTCCCGGCGATTCACTGCTGTTTGCTTCGGGCTTCTTTGCCCATAACGGTGGCTTTAACATCGTGGCCCTGCTGGCCGTAGCATGGGCTGCTGCCATCCTGGGCGACCAGTGCAACTTTATGATCGGTCACTTCTTTGGCAAAAAGATCATCGCTTCGGGCAAGGTCAAGGCCATGACGCCCGAGCGTATCAAAAAGTCCGAGGACTTCTTGGACAAGTGGGGTCACCTGGCCATCTTCCTCGGCCGCTTCTTCCCGTTTATCCGCACCTTTGTGCCCTTCATTGCCGGCATGGGCGGTATGCACTGGCGCAACTTTGTCATCTACAACGTGCTGGGCGGCATTACCTGGTCGACAGTCTTTACACTGCTGGGCTACTTCTTTGGCGGCATCCCCTTTGTGCAGGAGCACTTTGAGTTGCTGATCATTGGCATCGTAGCCGTGTCGATCATCCCGACTGTAGTCGGCCTGGTTAAGGCCAAGCTGGGCAAACAGAACGCGTAGTTCGAGCTGGCGCACAAATCGCGTCGTTGAGGCCCGTCACCGTTTACGGTGGAGGGCCTCTTTAGTTTCGGTCAAATGAAAATACTTTAGTTAGTTAAAGAAAAACGTTTTATCCGACGCGCGCGGGGAGTACAATCTCGTCCATGCGAATCGACGTGCCATCGGCTTCGATGTTGCCCGCGTGCCCCGTCCGGCTCTACGCTCCGGGCGTGCGACGTTGCGACACGGTCGGCCTCGGTCCTTGCGTGCGGGTTCGCGAGTATGCAACTGTGTATGTAAGGAGCGACATATGACTGTCGAGAAGAAGGATATCGATTGGGGTAGCCTCGGCTTTGGCTACATGAAGACCGATTACAGCTACGAGGCTCATTGGAAGGATGGCGAGTGGGACGAGGGCGGCCTGACCACCGACCACACCATGCATGTCTCCGAGTGCGGCGGCATCTTCCATTACTGCCAGGAGGTCTTTGAGGGCCTGAAGGCCTACACCGCCGAGGATGGCAGCATCGTCTGCTTCCGTCCCGACATGAACGCTGAGCGCATGTATAACTCTGCCCAGCGCCTCGAGATGCCGCCGTTCCCCAAGGACAAGTTCGTTGAGGCCGTCAAGCAGGTCGTTTCTGCCAATGCTGCCTGGGTTCCGCCTTTCGGCTCCGGTGCGACCCTGTACGTGCGTCCGTTTATGATTGGCTCTGGTGACGTGATTGGCGTGGCTCCTGCTCCTGAGTACACGTTTCGCATTCTCGTGACTCCGGTCGGTCCGTACTTTAAGGGCGGCCTTAAGCCCGTTAAGCTGCGCGTTTCCGAGTATGACCGTGCAGCCCCGCATGGCACCGGCAACATCAAGGCCGGCCTGAACTACGCCATGTCCCTTAAGCCCACGATGGAGGCCCATCGCGAGGGCTATGCCGAGAACCTGTATCTTGACTCCGAGTCTCGCACCTATGTCGAGGAGACCGGTGGCGCCAACGTCCTGTTCGTGAAAGAGGACGGCACCCTCGTTGTTCCTCAGTCGCACACCGACTCGATCCTGCCCTCCATCACCCGTCGCTCGCTCGTTCAGGTCGCTCAGGACCTGGGCATGACCGTTGATCAGCGTCCCGTCGAGTGGGCCGAGGTCAAGGCCGGCACCTTTGTCGAGTGCGGTCTGTGCGGCACCGCTGCTGTTATCTCCCCGGTCGGCGAGATTGACAACAAGGTTTATGGTGCCGACGAGACCGTGACCTTCCCGGCTGGCTGTACCGAGATCGGCCCTGTTATGAAGAAACTTCGCGAGACCCTGACTGGTATTCAGTCTGGTGCTGTTGAGGATAAACACAACTGGGTTTACACCGTCGCGTAAGCTGTCTTGTATGTTCGGCCCGAGGGCGACCTTCCTTTCCGGCGCGTCCTCGGGCATGAAAGAACCCCCGCTGCGCACTGAACTGCACCCCAAAACTTGGACGGCTTAAATAAGAACTACGCCGCAAGGGACTGTCTCCGGAACTCCTCCGGGGTCAGTCCCTTCAGTTTAACCTGGCGCCTCCTCGTGTTCCAATGGACCACGAAGTCGTCGAGGTCCGCCTTGAAGGACTCGAAGTCCGGCCACGTCCTTCCGCGGAAGAACTCGTCCTTGATGTGGCCGAACACCTGCTCCGTCGCGCCGTTGTCGATGCAGTTGCCCTTCCGGGACATGCTCTGCACCACGCCGGCCTCCTCCAACCGCCTGCACCAACCGGCCTGCTGGTACTGCCAGCCCATGTCCGAGTGCAGGACCGGCCTGGAGCCCTTGGGCTTCTTGGACACGAGCTGGTCGAGCAGCTCGTGCTGCTGAGCCATGTTGGGGTGCAGCGACGTGGACCAGGCGACGATCTCCTTGCTGCCGAAGTCGTAGACCGGCGCGAAGTAGGCCTTGCCCCAGGGCTGCTTGAACTCGGTGACGTCGGTGCCCATCTTCTGCCAGGGCCCGTCGGCTTCGAAGTCCCTGCCGATGACGTTTTCGAAGGTCTTTCCGACCTTGTGTTAGCGTCAATCTATTTTTCACCAGTTTCGCTAAACAGGCGCGCCGTTCGCGCAAAGGCGGTTTCACCGGTTGCGCTAACGTATTTTCACCGATTCCGGTCACGGCTTG